>JBHLME010000153.1:0-9249 GCA_048938445.1 Promethearchaeota archaeon
ATTAAAAAAAAAAAAATTAATTACCAATTTAATTGATTTTAATTAGATGATCTACTGTTTTTAAACAATTTAATGCAATTTTAAATTATTTATGACTATTGAATTTTGATTCAATGACTAAAAATTAGTAACATTTTTTATCCAAAAATTAGTAATTTATTTATAAACCCTATTCACGATTTAACTATCAAATAAAATAGGATCATAGAATTTTTTATATATAGAGAATAATCATGATTTCAGATATAATAATTAATTCCGATGAATATCAAATAATTAAAGCATTTGACATTACAATTAAATTGATTAAAGATCATTTACAATCCCATAAAGAGCATATGAACACTAGAATCATCTCATTTTTATCATCTGAGCTTTTAATCTTAGAAAATCAAAGAAGCCTTGAAATCGAAAAATTAGCCGCCATGAACTTATAGGCATTTTTACTGGATGTTGTAAAATACTAATTTCAAGAAATATAAAAAATATAATTAAGTCTAATCAAAAGACAAGTAAAAAAACGTTTAAATTTTAATTTAAAAAGTCAATTTTAGTTATAAAACACTATTTTTTTTAAAATTCTGTATTTCTAATTCAGAATATCCCAATGATAAGAGAATTTCTCTTGTATCTTGACCTTTTTTTGGTGCTAGGCTCCTAATTTCTAAAGGAGTGCGTGAATATTTAATCGGGGATGAAATATTTTTAATTTTACCTAACTTGGGATGCTCCATCTCAACTATCATTTTACGATGTAAGATCTGAGGATCTTGACATGCTTCTTCAAAATTTTTAACAGGCATTACACAAACATCTCGCTCCTTTAAAATCTCAAACCAATCATCCCGATTTTTTTTAAGAAATTCCTTTTGAAGTTGATTGAAAACTTTTTCCCTTTCCAAACCTCGTGCCATTTGTTTTAATTTTAAATCTGCTCGATTTAATATATCACACAATTCATTCCAAAATTTAAATTCAACTATTCCTAAAGAGATGTATTTATTGTCTTTTGTTTTATATACAGAATAAAATGGAAAATCTCCTTGAAGCAAGTTTTCAGTTTTAATTCCTTCATAATTTTCTTTTGAAAATTGATGAGCAGCAACCATCGGTATGAACGAAAATACTGAATCTAACATTGAAATATCAATGTATTGGCCAATTTTTTTAGGATTTTTTTCACGTTCAATTAAGGCTCCAAGTATTCCAATTACAGAAATAAGAGCACCACCAATATCCGCCGCTTGTAAACCTGGTACGATAGGAATTCTTTCTTTTTTATCAATACCAAGAACTTTTCTTTCTCTATTCAAGTTTAAAATTCCACACAATCCAACATAGTTTAAATCATGACCTGCGATCTTTTTATATGGACCTTCTTGGCCATAACCAGACAAAGAGCAATAAATAATAGCTTTATTAATTTGAGAGAGTGAATGATAATCAATTTTTAGTTTACGTGTAACTCCTGGTCGGAAGGTTTCAATTATCACATCTGCTGTTTTTATTAAGTTATAAAAAATGTCTCGTGCTTTCTCATTTTTTAAATTAAGCGTTATTGATTTTTTATTCCTCATTAATATGGAATTAAAAGCACTCTCACGATATCGTCCTTTTTGATAAAAAGGTGGAGGGGATGAATAAGTATATTTGGAATCTTCAACTCGAATCACTTCAGCACCGAGATCAGATAAAATCATGCTACAATATGGACCTGGAAGCATGCGGCTTAAATCTACAACTCGAATACCATCTATTGGTAATACCATAATAAGTTAAAATAGGAAAATTCCAAATAAATGTTTTTAAAATTTTAGCACTTCAAAATTTTACCATTTGATCTTAAATAACTGAATTTAATTTTTATTATTAGGAATTTTAAAGATAAATCATAATGAATAACCATACAAAAATCGAATTACTTTTTTTTTTAATTTCATTGATGACGGTTTTCATATTTCTTATAGGTTTGTTTCTAGCATTTTATTTGAATAATGGGAACTTAGGGCTTATCTCATTTGCTATTTTTTTAAGTTGCTCAGCAATTATTTTCTTTTTTGCTAATGTGTTTGAGTCCTTGAAAAAAAAATAAATTCTAAATATTTTTTCATTGAAATGAAAAGAGACAAGACTATTAATCTAATAAAATTATCCGGTTAATTCAATAATTTCTGCTTCCATTTTCTCTGTATCAATAATCGCGAATGTTGCTTTATTCGTCAAATATCCACATGCTTCACCCGGATTAATGACTAAAACACCATTATCTCTTTTATCATTAACAATATTATGAGTATGTCCAGATAATATAATGTCAAATTTCCCTGAACTTGCGAGTGCGTCAATTGTTTCTGGTCTTGGAAAATGCGCAATAAAAATTTTTTTTCCTCCAATGGATACAATATGCTCTAGACCATTTTCAGTAAATTTACAAATTTGACCTAAGATCCGCCTGAGATGGGTTATTTCACCATCATTATTACCAAAGACACCATAAAAGTTTTCTTTTATTTTATTATTTAGTCCATCGAACCATTTTTTTACGAATGGAGCAATGTAATCACCACAATGGATTAAAGCGTCTACATTTCTTTCATTCATTATCGAAACTGCTTTCAATATATTACCACGATGGTCGTGAGTATCGGATATTACTGCTATTTTCATTCTTTTCAACTCTTTAATTTTACGAGAAAATTTTTTATATCATTAATAAGTTCTTAATAATAATTAAATTATTATTTTGTGTTTAGCATGATTAAAGAGTTCTTAAAAAAAGAGAAAGAAACGATAGATGCGATTTTAGATGAATATTTTGATAATTTACTAAAGAATGAAAATGAATTATTAATCAGGGATTTTATTGAACATTTAAAACAGTTTTCAACAAATAAAAAGGCAAAAAGAATCCATCCAGTTTTGCTTATAGCTGCATTTAGCGGTATAATTAATCCCATGTATCTTGAGGAAAAGATTGACCATGTACGAGAAACTTCAATCGCCATCGAATTATTACATGAAGGTCATTTGATTCATGATGACTTGATTGATGAGGATAATTCTAGGAGAGGAGCAGCCACATTCCACGTTCAACTAGAAAATGAAATGGAGCAAATATATAAAGGGCAAGATCTCGAGCAAAAAGAAAAAATTAAACTTTTATATGGAAGAGATTTAAGTATTTTGGGGGGATCCTTAGGATATTTATTGGGATTGGATGTACTCAAGGCTTCTAAATTTTCAAATGAAACAAAACTACTAGCGATAAATGAATACTCAGAAGCTCTTAATAAATTAATAAGAGGACAAATAATTGAAGAATACATGGAAGATCATAAAATAATCATGTCTATGGAACAATATTTAGATATAGCAGAAATGCAAAAAGCAAGAATATTTGAAAAAGCAGTAAATATTGGAGCAATTTTAGCGGGGGGCAATATACATTATCAAGTAGAACCATTGTCTGAAGCTATGTTAAAAATTGGTCAAGCTTATGCAATTCGAGATGATATATTAGATATAAAAGAGGATATCTTGAGACAAAAAAAGAAATTCTTATATATTGTTGCAATTCAAAATACAGATGAGGGGCAATCAAAAATTTTAAATGAAATATATAATAAACCCGAACCTTTGAATAAAAATGATCTAAAAGAAGTTGAGAATATATTCAAACAAACAAATGCTCCTTTAATTGCTGAACACTTTTCTCAAAACTTAATTGAACAAGCTAAAAAGAATTTATCAGAGATATATCCAGATCTTAACAAAAAATATAAGGTTTTTTTCAATGAATTTTCTGATTACGTTTTTAAAAGAGAATTCTAATTGATAACTGCATCATTTATAAATTGATAGAATTAAATCCCTCTTTAAATAACATAAGCAGGAAAGCCAGAAAAGTTTAACATCAAAGTAGTTAATTCTTTGAAAACTTCTAAAACATTATAGTTTTCTAATGCGCTAGTCTTATAGAAACCATTTAAATCTCTTTTTTTAATATAATCCTGGATGAGATCTTCCTTAACTTGCTGCCATTCAGGAGTTTTGTTTAAGAGATCACTCTTACTTGCAACTAATATTATAGGTATGTCTGGGTTTAATGCATTATCTCTTATTTGTTGATACCAATAATCCAATTGCTGAAATGAAGTGAAATTAATGGAATCAAATACTAAAAGAGCACCACTTGCTCCATCGATAAATTTCTTAATTAAACTCTTAAATTTATCTTGCCCTGACATGTCAAATATAGAATTAGCCACAAATTTCTCTTGGTCTGGTGGGTGGTAATTCCGATCCTCCATTTGGATCTTTAAATAAGTGCTATGAAAATTTATGCCAATTGTCATTTCCGTATTCATATTAAAGGAATTGAAACAATACCGATTAAAAAGACATGTTTTTCCAACACCCCCTGCACCTAATATCACTATTTTAAAAGCATATTCGACATCTTTTTGTGCCGCCCACATGTCTTATTTCACTATCCCGTAAAATCTAAATTTATTTAATTAAGTAATTAAAAATGAGGCTAATTGTATAAATAGTCTATACTTAAAAAAAATGTCTTTTTTACATAAATTATGATACAGTTAAGGTCTATAACAATAATATTTAAAAAACATATTAGATATAATAGCAAAACCTAAATTCTATTCAAACATATTATAATTTGATCTATAACTTAATTATTAACTAATTAAGACATACCATGTGTATCTTAATGGCAAAAACGATTCCCCCCTCCGTTATCATGTATAGACCTCCTGTTGAGGCCTTTTCAATTTTAATTGCAGTTACTGGAGGATGTTCTTGGAATAAATGTAGATTTTGTGGTATGTATAAAAATGCGGATGGTACTCCCATTCAAGAACACGCAATAAGACCTTTAGAAGACGTTTTGCGTGATATAGATAGTTTTTCTGCTAAAAATTATCATGGATATCCCGTATTTTTAGCTGGAGGTAATGCCACTGCTGCTCCAACGGATTACCTTGTCAATGTCATAACACATGTAAGAAAAAAGCTTAATAATGTTCCACGGATAAGTTGTTATTGTAAAGCCTTGGACGTATTAAGAAAAAGTGATGAAGAATTAAAGTTACTAGCTAAAGCAGGATTAAATATTGTTTATATGGGTTTAGAAAGTGGTTCGAATAAAATTCTAAGAATTATGAAAAAAGGAACGAATGCGGAATCTTTTATAAAAGCGGGAAAAAGACTGTTAAATGCGGGAATAAAACTTAGCATGTATGTTTTACTCGGTTTAGGTAGTTATGAATTTTCGAAAGAACATGTTTCTGAAACTGCTCGTGTTCTTACTGAAATAAATCCAACCATTTTTAGATTTAGAACTTTAAATATGGTTCCAACAGCACCCCTATGGAATGAATGGAATGCCGGAAAGTTTGAATTATTGAAACCTGTTGACTGTATAAGAGAAGAAAGAAATATAATTGCTCAATTGGGTGAAAATGTTACTTCTCAAGTATTTAATGATCATGTAAGTAATTATTGCTCAATTCAATCCTCGAATATTAAAACCGATCGTGAGCTATTCATAAAAACGTTAGATAGTTATATTAATGATCCAAGAATAAGGAATCTCCCCCGTGAAAATCGAGTAAGTTTGTAAATATGTGAATTCAATCATAGGATTTATTATCCAAATATTAACTTTTACTATTAAAATATCAATAAAATTATATAAGAGAGTAACTTTATTATTAGAAATATTAAATTAGTCATTAATCATTTTTTTAAGAATAAAATAAAAAGCAAGTGCATAAAAAATGTCAGATTATTTTCGCAAAAAAATTCATTACAATGATTTGGTTGCCACGTTTGACGATATGATCATTTTACCCGGATTCACTAATTTTGAAATTGAAGATGTGAATGTTACTTCCAAATTAGGTAAGTATCACTTTAATATTCCCATTATTAGTTCGGCTATGGATACGGTTACTGAAGAAATAATGGCCATTAAAATGGCATTATTAGGCGGATTGGGGGTATTGCATCGTAATTGTAATTATGAAAAGCAACTTGAAATGGTTAGAAAGGTGAAGAGAGCTAGATCGTTTGTAATTGATGACGTAGCAACAATTAAAGTTGATGCCAAGTTAGCTGAAGCGAAACTTAGGATGCAAAAAGATGGTATTAGTGGATTAGTTGTTGTTGATGATCATAATAAAGTATGTGGGATTTTTACTAAAAGAGATTTTCCATATAAAGAAGAGATAATTGTTTCAGGAAATGTTAAGGATTATATGACTAAAGATGTAATTTCCATCAGACCAGGAGCTTCAAGAGAAGAAGCTCTAGCAAAACTATTTGAAAATCGAATAGAAAAACTCCCCATTATAGAAGATAACTCTTTAAAGGGATTAATTACTATTAAGGACCTTAAACCAGAATTTCCTTTAGCGTCTAAAGATGAAGAGGGAAGATTGCTTTGTGCATTAGCAATAAGTCCTAAATTTCCTGAGAATATGTCTGCGCTTAAAATTTTGAAAGAAATTGATAAATATACAGACATTTTATTCATAGATGTTGCTGAATTTTATAAAAAGGTTGATATAGATGGTGCAAAAAAATTAATGGAAACATTAAATTCTGATTTCGTATTAGGAAATATTGGTACATATGAGGCGGCAGAATATCTTCTAACTAAGATCGATTTCCCAGATAAATTCATAGGCCTTAAAGTAGGGATGGGGAGCGGTTCTATTTGTTCAACATCAATTCAAACTGGAGTTGGAGCTCCAACTTTATATGCTACTGCTCAAGTTGCAGATGCTATTGTAGATTATAATCCTAAGATTGGATTAATTGCGGATGGTGGATTTAAAAATCCAGGAGATTTACCAAAGGCAATCGCAGTAGGCGCTGACTTGATAATGTCTGGGCATTTTTTCGCAGGTTGTGAAGAATCCCCTGGTTACGTGGATACTATTCAAGGAAGAATAGTTAAAGTATATCGTGGGATGGGTTCAAAAGAAGCACGCACCACTGAATATATTCTCGATCGATATGTTGAGGGAGAGAGCGCAAAAGCGTTACCTGAAGGAGTTTCCGACTACGTACCTTTTGTTGGTAGCGTATCAGGAGTATTAAATACTTTAAAAGAAGGATTGAGAACTGGAATGATCTATTCTGGTGCTAAAAATATTGAAGAAATGAAAAAAGTTAAGGTTGGAATCGTATCCGCTTCTGGTCAGGTTGAGCAACGTCCCCATGATCTTATTGGACGATATTCCTAAGAGTTCCTTAAAATTTTTAACACCTTATTATTCATTTTTTACTAATGTCTTACTAAATCAGTTTATTATCCATGCTACATTTTAAATAATAGATTTAAAATAAAAAATGTGAGAATAAATGAAAAAAATAGAAAGAGTTTTAGTTTCGGTATATGATAAGAGCGGAGTCCTCGAATTTATCAAGATTCTTGTAGATGAGTTTGGTGTGCAAGTTTTATCAACAGGGGGTACAGCGAGATTATTAGAGAACAATGAAATAAACGTGATAAAAATTTCGGATTATACAAAATCTCCAGAAATGTTCGATGGGAGAGTAAAGACATTACATCCTAAAGTTGAAGGTGGCATCCTTTTCCGTCGAAATCTTGAAAGTGATGTTAAAGATGCTGAAGAATATGATATTCCTCCAATTGATATGGTCGTATGCAATTTATATCAATTTAAAGAAGCAATTGAAAAACCGGGAATTATGCTTGAAGATGCTCTGGAAATGATTGATATTGGAGGACCTACAATGATTAGGGCTGCTGCTAAAAATTTTCCTGATGTGATTGTTGTTCCGAGTCCGGAGTATTATGATGATTTGATAAGGGAATTAAGGAAGAATAAAGGTGCAATTACAGAAAAAACAAGATTAATCCTTGCTCAAGATGTTTTTACCATAATGGCAGATTATAATGCAGCAATTGCAAATTATTTACAAAAGGTTTATAATCCGGAATCTATTTTGCCAAAAACTATAATAAAAGTATTTGAAAAAGTTCAAGACTGTAGATATGGTGAAAATTGGGATCAAGCTGCAGGTTACTATAAAGATACTTCTGCATTATATGGTCTCCATAATTTAAAGCAATTAGGAGGTAAAGAGATTTCTTTTAATAATTATTTAGATATAGATGCATGTATGCAAATGCTTTTAGATTTTGGAAAAGACAATTTTGTAACAGCAATATTGAAACACACATCCCCAAATGGAATCGCAATTGATAAGAAAAATCAATTAAAATCCGTACAAATGGCATTTAGTTGTGATCCATTATCTGCGTTTGGAGGTATATGGGGTGTGAATCAACATTTAACCAAAGAAGTAGCTGATTTTATTGTAAACAAAGAAAAGATTTTTGTAGAAGTGTTAATGGCTCCATCCTTCCAACCTGAAGCCTTAGAAATTTTAAAAACAAAGGAAAACATGAGAATCTTAGAATTTGGGAATTTTCTTGATAAAAGAGAGGATATTTACAAAAATCTAGAAATCCGTTCAACTCTGGGTGGTGCGGTTATCCAAGAATATGATCACAAACCTATTATAAAAGAATGGAAAGTTGTAAGTAAGAAGCAGGTAAGCCCCAAAGATAAAGAGGCTCTAATTTTTTCCTATAAGGTTTCAAAATGGGCCAAGTCTAATTCTGCATGTTTTGTTCAAACTTACGATAATGGAGTGTATACAATCGGTATAGGTGCTGGACAGCAAAGTAGGGTTCACGTTGTTAAACTTGCTGCTCAGAAGGCCATAGAATTTGGACATAAGGATGAATTAAAAAATTCTTTAATGGGTACGGACTCATTTTTTCCCTTTTCAGATGGATTAGAAGCTGCAGTAAGTGCTGGAGCTAAAGCAATAATCAATCCTGGAGGCTCAATTCGGGATGAGACTGTTATTGAAAAAGCAAACGAATTAGGCTGTGCGTTGGTATTCTGTGGAAAAAGGGTTTTCCGTCATTAATCAATCAAACACTTGAATTTAATGATAAATATTAATCCATTAATATATTTTTTTTACATATATAAGACTTTTTACACACAGAAAATATAGCTCAAAACTATATGATATCACTAATTTGAAATTTTTTCTTTATTTCAATGAATTTTATTGAAAATATTAACGGTTTTGAATTAATATTCAACTATACTTTTCTTTTCAATATATATAAAAAGATTTATATATGAATGTAATTAATATTATATCACGTAAAGGTAC
>JBHLME010000154.1:0-9243 GCA_048938445.1 Promethearchaeota archaeon
TTCTGCTAATTATACTGAATCAAAATAGATATTTAGAAAAATTAAATATAAATTATTTTAAAAATATATTAAGTCATAAAAATTAGAGAATTATAATATTAAGGTATTTAAAAATTAAACAAAAAATCATTTTGAAATCAATTTTTAAATATTATTTTAAAAAGATCATTATAGGATAAATATAATAAAAGGTTTTATCTACTGAATAGAATGTATTATGAGATTTCTCAGACTTTGGAGACATATTGCACTGATATTCCTTAAATATTTACTTATTAATAAGAAATTTTAATAAAATATACTGTTTAATACCCTTAGATAAAGAATACCAGATAGTCTTATATCAATTACAGAGCAATGGAAATAACTCAATTAATAAAATATCTTAAACAAAAGACGACATCTCTTATTAAAAATGAGGATTGGGAAGGTCTTTTTAAAATCCTTGATGAAGAACCTCAACAATTATTATTTTTTGCTCGGATTATTGAACAACAATATCAAAAAAGTAAAATTTTAGAAAATGAAATTTATGAACCAATTATTTATAATAATCCTTCTGTTAATGACGGTCCTACATATTATAGATTCATTAAAGGAATCGAATTTATTCTTAAACTAATTAGAAGAAGCAGGGAAGATTTCACAACTAATTTCAGAGAATTTTTGTGCGATAACCTCTATAAAAAGCTAAAACAAGGATTTGGATATAGTTCAACCTTAGACTTATTTTATGATGTATTTAATTCCGAGATTCTTAAAGCTCATAAAAATCAACTCTTAAAATTTCCACATATCCTTGAAAAGGTGATCAAGGATTATCCTAGAGATATAATTGATTTATATCCTGAAATTATTTGTAAGAAACAATATAGATTAGCTCATTTATTGATCTTAGAAGACCCTAATCTGTTAAAAAAGTATTCTAAAGAAAGTGAGGTTCTAGTGAGTAATATCGTACTCTATGAAAAACAGTATACTCATATTCTTGATCTATTAACTCAATATAATCCTAAACTTATAGAGCAATTAGAAAAAAATAGAACATCTTTAAAAGCATTGTATTTAGAAAAATTAATAAACTCAGATAGAGATAGTATTGACTTGAATTGGTTTAGAAATAATGGAAATATATTTAGATATACTCTCTATCTTTACACAGATAAGGAACTCTTATCCATTATCAAAAAAATTGTTGAATTAGGATTTATCTATGAATACAATAACAATGATATAAATTGGACGCATATGGTTTTATTGGAAATTGCTTGGCTAAGAAAAGCAAAACTATTTGAAACCTCGATCAAAGATTTGGTGAAATTAAACCACCTCCAAGTTGTACAATCATATTTTTTTCAACTTCCTGAAAGAATAAAATCCTCCCAAAATTTTATTATTAATGACTTGGGTTGGTTTTCTATAGATTTATTGTGTAATCGTCTTGAATTTTTTAATATTCCTGATCCTGTCAAATTTTTTAAGTCCATTATAGAAAAAGACAATTCTCGTATTGGAAATGTAATCCAGATATTTTTCCAAAATTATGAACAATGTATCTTAGAATTCAAGAAAGTTCTCCTAAATTTTCTTAAAAATATAATTGAAAGAGATAATTATCATGATGATTCTAAATATTATTTTATAGGAAACATTCTTACTAATATATATTATTATTACCCTAATTATAAATTAGAAGTTGATATTGACTTAATAAATAGTATTTACACTATTCTACTCTCAAAACCTCTTATTGCCGAACATATCCATTATGAATTTGTAGTAAGAGAAAATTTTTCAAAATTAAATCTTGATATCCAAAGAGATTTCATAAAACAAATTATAAAGAATCGATGTCTACCTTGCATTGAGTATTATATAGGGAAAAATATTGATATCTTCTGCGATAATTTAGATATAATTCTCTCATATGTTCCTGAAGAAAACCATGATTCTGATTATTTTATAAGACCTTTGGAATATATTATTAGAAAGAAGCATTCTAATAAAAAGATAAGGGATCAGATATTAGAACGCATTGGAGAGTTGGCACCCACACCAAGAAAAGCAGAACTTTTTTTGCTCCTCCATATGATTGATGATTCTCTGAAAGTTTATTATGATCTAATGCAGAACTCAAATACAATTTCAAAATTGATCATCAAGAATCTTGACTATAATTTAGCTAACATAGAAAATTTAATAGATAAAGGAGAAAAATTGGATATATATGACATAAAAGAAGAATTAAGAACATTAGAAACAGAATTTAATGATTTTAATTCAAATAGAAATGGAAAATTAGATTTCATCCTAAAAAAGACTGCAATTGAGGCTCGAATCTGTCTTTATGAAGCATTTCAAGCTCTAGGAGAATTTGATTATAAAAACTCTAGAAAAATATTCAAAAAAACGGAAATATTATATAGAGATTTGAGTAAAATAGAAACAGATTCAAATCTAAACTCTAAGATTTTTAAATTAAATTCCAAAATCTGTTATATTTTTAGACGAAAAATTCGTTCGATTAAGAATTTCTTAAAGAAAGGAGATATTGAAAGAGCAAATAAGCTCATTAGTGATTCTTTTAGTAATTTGGGTTCAAATGATGTTTCTGACATTCAAATAGAAAGACATATTAAAAATATTCTAAAAATCATAATAAATCCAAAAACCTCCGTTATTGCACAATTTAAAAGCGAAATCCCTCTAGATCTATGTACAACAGCTCCAAAAGTAATAAATAAGAAGCTTTTAGACCAAAATAAAAATGTACTAATAGAATGGGACGGAGGAAATAATATCTTAGAAATAAATTCTATAGTTCTTTCAGAAGATTTAAGAAAATTATATTTAGATATTAGTTTTAAAGATAAAAGTAAGAAATACCATTTTATTCCAAAAATTTTGCACAGACCATTCATTACTGAGGAGAGTTCCATTAAAGAAATTATAAATAGACCTGGAATGATTTCTTATGAACTATGGTTATCTTCTAAAAAATTTTTGGGTGAGGATTCAATATCTATTATTTTAACCGAAAAAAATATTTGTGCTGCCCAAATACATATAGTTCTACCTATAATTTCGATCAAGAAGGATCTTGATAAAACTTCCTTTTATGGGGATTTCAGTCCCCCCACCGGAATCGAAGAAACGCTCCCCGGGTATGCAAATCCTATTGCCTATGAAGGTCATGACTATCCCTACAATAAGCTAGAATCAAGAAGATTTGAGGAACTACTATATCATATATTTGATGAAAAAATTAAAGCAGGAGAGTTTGAAGAGAAATACGACAAAGCTCATTTAATGCCAGGGGTTGGAGAACAAGGAAGGGATGTTAGCCTGACTTTTAAAGGGGTAAATAGGGGTTTAGTTCAATGTAAGAAAAATAATAATAATCTTAACAAAGGTAGTGTTGCAAAGGAAATCATTAAGTTTATATTGTATTCAATAAAAGATAAGTCATTAATTCCAGATATTACAAATTTCACATACTACATAGCTACTTCGAAAGGCTATTCTAATAATGCTATAAAACTACTTAGTGACTTTAAAAAGGAAATTATTAAAGATAAGAATTTACGAAAATGGACGGAAAAAGTCATTAGAACATTTAAAAGGCTTAAAGGTCTCAAATTTGATGAAATAGAGCAAGATTTAGTTGAGAAACTCTCAAAATTGGAAGTTGAATATTTCATTCCTCAAGATATCGAAAAATTCCTCATTAAATATCAAGATATTGTTTCTATGTTCTTTAGGGTTAGAATTTTAGATAAAAATTTTATTAAATAATAAACAACATCAAATGTTCTACTGGATGACCTATTAAACAAAAAATCTTTGTATGGGCATTAATATCTTGATTATCAGTCATGATTTACTTAAAGTTAAATAAAATCCTTCAATTTTAAATGTAGAATTTTGGATCAATTAAAATAATTTTCAAATTAAGAAAAAAATTCGTGTAATTAATAGATTTATAATCAATTCTTCTTATCAATAATTTGATTTTTATCTTTTTGAAAAAAAATCCTTTTAATTGCTTCCATTCGGGATTCATTTCCAATACGTTCTACTGACCCTAGAAATATAGCACTATGTGGACAAGCTAATATACATTGAGGCTCATTATTTTTCATAGTATCAATGAAATTTTCATTTATTCCCTTACAAAGATCACAGGAGATTGCCCATTCTAATTCAATTCTTTTACGAGCACCTATAATTCTTTTATTTAAAGGAATGTATACATTATCATGAATAAAAGAGCATATTGACATACAAGTCTCGCAATCAGTGCACCTTTTCGGATTTACGACAATAACTTGAAATTCTTCTTGTTTTATATCTGACATTTATTAAGATATGACAAAAATTATGACAATTTCTAAATTAGGATAGTATATAAAATAAAAAATTAATATCTTATAGCTTTTGTAGTTTTTCTTGTTCCTTCTGTTTCTTTTTTTCTACTTTTTTCCTTTGCTTTTGCAGTTTTTTTTCCTTTTTTGCTTTTTGTTTCGCTAGTTTTTCTTTTAGTTTTCTTTCTCTTTTTAATTTTTCAAGTTCTCTTTTCTCTTTTTCGAGAGCTCTTTCGGTTTCCTGTTCTTTCATTTTTTTTTCTTGCTCTAACCTAATCTTTTCTTGTTTTTGCATTTCAATTTGTGCCTTTCGTTCTCTTTCTAATTTCTCTTTTTCTTGTCTTTTCTGTTCTAACATTTGTCTCTCTTTTTCTTGCCTCAATCGCTCTATTCTTTCCCGCTCCTTTCTTTCTTTTTCCAATCGTTCTTTCTCTATTCGTTCTCTTTCTTTTCTCTCTTCTTCTTGGATTTCAAAAAGCCATTCATTAATTTTTTCAAGTAATTCTTTTTGATCTTTTATGGGAAGGCCCATATTTTGTTCTTTTTTAGAGTAAATATTAGCATATTTGCTCATTTCCCAAATATCTTTTTGTAATTCTGAAATTGAACCTATGCTTATTTGTCTCATTTTATCTCGAGCTATTTCAAAAGCACTTCCAATTGAACGCATTTCATAATTTTCTACTACAACCTTTTTAAGATAATTCATTATTTCTTTAATATTTGCCGCGGGAGGAGAAGGTAACGGTTTAAATTCTATTTTTTCTGATTTTAGAACATCTAACTCAAAATGTTCACGTTCATAATTAGTTTTTTGAGGGATCGCATTTATGCTTCCTTTATTATTAGCTTTTTGAAGATATTCGGAAGGTTCTATGACTTTAGGAAGTGGTTGAGGTATTTCAACAGCTTTTCTTGGAAATTGTATTGGCCAACTGACAAAAGCATCCATTCTATCTGCTGCAGAAGCAAATAAAGATTGTTTAGGTGTTGTCCCGGGAGTGGTTGGTATTTTTGAGTCCTCTGGACTGAAATATTTAGAGGCATTCTCTACTATAGAGAAAACGTACATTGGATCAAATTCAAGATTGGAATAAATTTCTTTTAATTGAGTGATATTCTGCTCGATGATTTGAAGATTAATAGGGGAAATTGTTTCTTGTAAGAGCTGTTCCGCTCCATAGTAAATCCCATTCAATCCTGCTGCTGAATTCATATAAGATTTATAAGGATTTATTCTCATTTTTTCAGAAACTAAGATACTGTTAAATGAGTCCCAATGAGTACTCAATAACATGTGTCCATATTCATAAATTTGATATGTAGAAGCATCACGGATGTGGTTAATAAATTCCAAAAACAGATCTTTATTTGGGATGAAAAAATTCCTCATTAATGCACCTTTTATGAAAGTCAAGTGGTTTTCTGGTTTATCTGATAAATTAATTGGAACTCTGATAACTTTCTCAGCAATGACAATATCTCGATCTTCATCCAAGGTAATACTTGCTGAACTCGCCATGTGATCATAAACGAAATCAGATAAGACTAATCCTGTTAAAATTCTGTGATCCGTGATATATTTACCGGATTCCAATTCAAATTTAAGGTAATGAAAACCTAAACCAAACAAGAAGTGAAGCGAGCCATTTAGAGTTTCAATGGAGTAGTCATATCCACTAAAAAAAAGAACTATGTCTGTTTCTATTTTCATTACATTATGATTAGCATACTGACCTAAAGTAGGATACCCTAATAAATCCCCCCAACTGGGAATAACAAAAAGCATATTGTTAGGAAAGAGCTTGTTCTCATCCTTCTGTCTTTCAATTCTTTGTCTCTCAAGAAATTCTCTTTCTTGTTTTTCTTTTTCTAATCTTTCCCTTTCCAATTCATCTTCATTAAGTTGTTCCATCCCCTTTTTTCAACTCCAAATTAATTATTATTTTTCTAAGAAATTATCTTTTCATATTATATTATAATCATTTACATATAAAGTTAAGATTATATTTTTAAGTAGATATTAATTTAAAAACGAAACTGCATATTGGAAAGATCATCATGAAAGATTCTATAGCGCTCATTGGATTTATGGCTACCGGAAAGACCACGGTCGGTCAAAAGTTATCTGAGACATTAGGCAATGAATGTAAATTCATTGAAACCGATAATTTGATAATAAATGATGCGGGTAAATCCATACCTGAGATTTTCGCAGAGGATGGCGAGATAAAATTTAGAGAATATGAAATTGCAGCATGTAAGAAAGCCTCTGGATTTAAAAAAGTAGTAATTTCTTGTGGAGGTGGAGTGGTATTGAATAAGATCAACATTGACTATCTAAAAAGAAATTGCCATATTGTATTATTAAAAGCCACCTCTGAAGAAATATATAAAAGAGCAATGAAAGATGGGAAAGAAACTAGGCCTGTGATTGATAAAGAGGATTCTAAAGCAGAAATAGAAAAAGTTTTAAGCTTTAGGCAGCCTTTCTATGAATCTGCTGCTGAAATAGTTATTGAAACCTCTAATAAATCAGTTGAAAAAATCGTGCAAGAAGTCATTGAAAAAACCAAAATAACTGGGAACGAATAATTAGAATTCAAAACTTATTTTATATTGATATCACGTATAAAGGGTTTTAACTCAAGATTTATATTGATCTACTCTATCTTTTATATAACTTAATTGAAATTTTTAGGAGATAATTATAATGTCTGAACCAGAATATAAAAGGGTTAAATGTCCAAAATGTGATAATGAAAATTCTCGGATGCTTCATGAAGAACCCGATAAAAACACGATATTGTACTACAGCATGCAGGGAACTCCCGTATATGCTAGAAAAATAAAATGTGGACAATGTGGAACTTTTTTTTCTAAAGAGTAGTTAAAATTAGTTAAGATTTTTGACCTTTCTTATTAAAATTTTTTAATTTATTTTACTTTATTTTAAAAATTAAGAAAATACTGTAAACAAGTACTTTTTTTGTATGTTATGGTATAACAAATTTTCATTAAAAAGAGACTTTTTATTACTAATTTTTTTCTCATTCTATCTATCATTATTGATTTTTTTTAAAACTTATTTCTATAGGAAGTGATTAAATAAAATGGAAGTAAAACGATTTAAATGTCCAAAATGTGATAATGAAAATCCACGAAAAATCCTTGAAGAACCTGATCGTGGAGAAGTACTTTATTATAGCATGCAAGGAACACCGGTATACAAATTGATCTTAAAATGTGGCTCATGTGGAGAAAAGTGGGATAAGAGCTAAACCATCTTTTTTTTTATTTTTTTTATTATCTAAAATCATTCTTTTCTTAATAGTTAAATTGGGATGTAACCAATATTTGTATTAGTATTTCCAATTCCAAACGTAGACGATGTCATGAATGCTATCGTTTCTGAACTTAATAAACCACCTTCATCTCTACAAATGATTGGAAAATCACTTAAAATAACATGTAATTCAGACAAGGTCAATTTAGAATCCGTGAATGCACTTGATAACAATGATTCAGCATAAATTTGTCTTTCTTTTGAATAATTTGGATCTTTTAATTCATTTTGCCAATAAGGATCTAAAAAAGTATTTGAATGAACTATGTTAGTTGGCATTGACCAAGTTTGATTATATCTTGTAAACTGAGCGGCTAAGATTTCTTTAGAATCTGAGATGATATAATTAATCCCATAAGGTGACATATTCGTGTTATTAATTACATTATAAAAATCTAATACATTATTAGTATTTGTCAATGCTTCCCGAAGCAATACAAATAGAGGAGTGCAAATTGGCGCTTTTTGAGAAAGTTCTACTAGATTTATTACTACTGTTAGATTATTTTCAGACTTTAAAGAAGGTATCATCCCTGCTCCCAATCTATAGGAAAA
Source organism: Promethearchaeota archaeon (assembly GCA_048938445.1). Classification (GTDB taxonomy): domain Archaea; phylum Asgardarchaeota; class Lokiarchaeia; order Sigyniarchaeales; family SOKP01; genus FT1-020. The sequence goes on from JBHLME010000154.1 coordinate 8,266, forward strand.
AATAAGTGGTTCATTGGCTAACTTATGAAGAACAAAAGAAGAATACCATCCCATTATTTGATAAAGGTCAATATTTTGGCCTATAGTTGTCGTGTTATCTGAATTAACTATTCCAAAACAAGTGCAACCTCCTCCGGCATCCATGAATTTTTGTCCATATAATATTTCTAGGAAAAGATTCTGAGCGAGAACATCATCAAAGGTGATATGGAATCCACTACCTGCTGTTGCCCCTTCACTCAATCCTAACAGTTCTTCTTTATATTCAGAAGGAATATAAGGAAGATATTGCTTACCAAGATTGAGCATATCAAAATAATTCTTTCCAGAGATTAGGGAGTTTAAATTTAAGAGGATTTTCAATCCAAAAATCTGACTTGCTAATGCATTGCCTGTTAAGTATCCCAAGCTATAATGATCATTAGCTTCAACATACAGATACGCCTGTCCATTGCTACTCCTCCATTCATAATAACCTGAAATAAATCTAGAAAATGCAATGCGGTTGCTAAAGTTATAACAGCAGAAGCTATAACCACCTATTAAAACACAGAGCCCAGAAATTTTTAAAACTTTTCTCACTTTTGAGAAGTTCCTTTCATTAGCTTTCCTATACCATCTCAATAGTGCCTGTTTTAATGATCCAATGCTTGTAATCTTGTATACATTATTTATAATGAATAAAGTTATCAAAACAAACACGATTGTTAAAATAAAAGCGATCACGTACATTTTTCTTTTGTTATCCAATTAGTTTACAATAATTCTAAATTTAATCTTAAAAAGTCATATATAACTGAATTCAAAATCCACGCATTTTTTATCTAAATTATTCTAAACCTGACTTAAAAATACATAAAAAAAGGTTTACTTACTCAAGAGATAAGATGATCTTATTTTGTGCTTTTAACATGTCCTCAAGAATGAGCACCATAGCATCCCGAATATCCGTTACAGGAAGATTATCAGGTAAACTTC
>JBHLME010000155.1:0-9084 GCA_048938445.1 Promethearchaeota archaeon
AAAAATACGACAAAAAATATGGTAACAAATAATATCGTAAAAACTAGATTAATTTTAGACAAAATCTTGGATCATATTAACCCTGGAGATAAAGTAGGCGTAAAAGTCCATGTTGGAGAAGCACTTAATACACATTATTTGCGTCATGATTATGTACGTGAAGTGGTTAAGACCATTAAATTGAAAGGGGGGATTCCTACTCTTATAGAGACTCAAGGGAGAGGAATTAATGTTGAAAATATAGAGATTTATGAGGATTATGCTATTTGCGTTGGATGTCGTAGAACAGCAACTATTCATAATAAAATTGCATATCTACATGGATATAATGAATCATTAGTAGGTGCTCCATTGAAATTTATTGACGGCGAAAATGGATTTGATGAAAAAATTGTTAAAATTGATGGAATTCAATTTAATGAAGTATCTGTAGCCGAAGGACTTTTTGATTTTGACAAGCTTGTTGTAATTTCTCATTTTAAAGGTCATCCATTTGCTGGATTCGGTGGCGCTTTAAAACAACTTGGAATTGGTTGTGTTACTAAAAGATTTAAGTTTCTTTCTCACTTTGAAACTAGTTTAGTTGTCAATTTAAAGAAATGTAATATTTCCCTATGCGCTCAAGAATGTATTGACGCTTGTCCTATAAATGCTATAAAAATAAATAGTGAAAATGCAGCGATTAATTCTCAAAAATGCATAGGTTGTTATCTTTGTTATAAGAAATGCCCCATTAAAAAAGCAATCAAGACACCAAAAGCAAATGAAGCTAAAGATTTTATAGAACGTTTTATCGATAATGTGGCTGCAATTTTAAGCTTCGGTCCAGAAAAGATTCGTTATATTAATTTCGCTTTTGATATTACTCTGATATGTGATTGTGCACCTAATCCAGGAATGCCAGTTGTTCCAGATCTGGGTATTTTTGGTTCTTCTGACCCCGTAGCTATAGATAAAGCTTGTATTGATGCAGAAATTAACGCTCCTGGACTACCAATTATAAAAAAGAATGGAGAATGGAGTGAACCACTTCCATCTGGAGTTGAAAAATTTTACGCTATGCTTCAAATCGCTGATCATTCCTGGGTTTTTGAAGCTGCAGTTAAAAGCAATATTGGCTCAATTGATTATGAATTAGTACAAATACAATAATTGATAAAACTCTAATAAAAAGAATATTAAAATAATATTAAGCAAAATTCTAAAAGTAAAAGGGAAAAAGAGCTTGAAGATTTAGCGAAAGAAATAGTAAAGTAATACTATAACTATGATTTATTTGCTAATTCACTAAGAATCTTTATAGCTCTTGTAATATTAAAAATTCCACAAATACAGGGCCTAGCTAATTTTTTTGCTGCTTTTTTTACAGAAATTTTTCCTGCTTTAATTAAATCAACATAATATTCAACAGACTGCGGGGAGGTACAATGATGTCCACACATTGTAGTGACTTCTAAAATTTTTTCTGAAGGCAATAACTCTTTTTTTCCAAATGTGCCTAATGAAAGATGGACAGTATGCATATTTAAACCAACTTCTTTAACAACTTCTCCAATTTCAGAGATTAAACCACTAATTACAATAGAAACTCCTAAATCTTCTTCTTTTAAAGTTTTAATTATTTCCTTAACGGTTTTAATATCTGTATAAGCGGCTGTGATCACGGGAGAAACTTTCCAAGCAGTCTTCGGCATAATATTTGTAGGATTATATTGATTCAGAATTTCAGCAATCTTAACTAACTTTTGATGTGAATCTGGAGACTTATCATTAATCCCAGCCGCTAACATTGCTAATATCACATAATCCCCTTTTAAATCATCAATACTTCCTACTCTATGTAATGAATGTGTCATTTTATTCTAAATCCTCATTCAATTTTTTTTCCTAATCCAATATTTATTTTAGCGTTTGGATTCACTTCAAATCCTTGCTGATTTATTATATCTATTACTGGTATTGAGCCATCATTCATTAAACGTGAAATAATACCGACAGAAAAAACAGTATCGATTTCTTTTTCCACTTCTCTAATTATTTGTAAAACTAGATTAATCTTATTCTTAGGAATTTTAAATTCAATAATAGCAGAAAGAACCATTTCATCTTTTATATCATCTTTAATATTAAATTTATCATCAGCTAGAATTGCTGTAACTGGACTCATTTTTTCATATTCCACACCTATTTTTAACAGTTTCTTAGTAAATAGCTCTATATTTTTTAAGCGAGTTCCTACTCCAGGGCGTCCTAATTCAATAGAAATTCCAAATTCATTTATTCCAAAACGATTAGTTACATCATTAGTTTTCATCTCTTCCGTGCCTCTTCCAGGTATGCCTGTTAATTTATGTGTTGCGATTACATTACTAAAAGGACTCCGGATAATTCTAGGCCATTTTAATCGCGTAGGCTTAATGGCTTTTACAGGACATTCCGCATATCGATAACATATATCACATTCTACACATAAATCTTCATCTATAACTGCTTTATTGTTAACGAGACTTATAGCTTCAACAGTACACACAATTACACATTGGCCGCATCCTGTGCATTTCTCTTCCATTATTTTCATTGTGCTTATTTCAACTTTTATTAATTTGTTTCTAAATTTCCATTTTTCATAGTATCCAAATCATGAGGTAATTTTTGCAATATCATAATTACAACTAAAGAGCACATTAATGCTAAAATGGATAAAATGAGATATCCAGGCCTGTAATAATCATTAAAACTAAGAAATAAGTAAGCACAAAATAGAATACTTATACTTCGACCAAAAGTGTAAGCCAAAAAGTTTAACGAATAAACTGTAGATCTGATTTGAGGAGGGCTTGTATCTCCAAGCGTTGCCTGTGTGAGTGGATCAATCCCTCCAAATAAGAACGCACCAATAAAAAGAACCAAAAAGAACATAAAAAATGCAATTATACTAGTGGTTGGTAATATTAAAGAAAATGCTATAATATACATTGTTGCACCTCCTATTAAACACATGAGAACTATCGTCATTCTTCCAGTTTTTTTCTTTTCCATTCGTTTATCGGCAATTTTTCCAATTACAGGACCGCTAATTATTTGGCTACCAAAAATCATGACTAAAATGAGTGTCGCTGTAGAAGAAGTAAATTTGTAATCATTTTTTAACATTGATATAAAATTAGAAGAAATAGCACCAATTGCAATAAACATAGCAAAATTGAAAATTAAAATGAAAAAAATTGTTTTTTTTTGCCAAATTTTCTTAACATCTTTTAATTTTATTTTAAAACTTAATCCAAGAACACTTTCATCAGCTATATCTGATGAAATATCCATTCCTCCTCGTATAGGCTCCTTCATAAAAAATAAAGAGATAGTACATATAAAACCGCCAGTTGCTATTATTATAAAGGATAATGTCCAAGGATAATAATCAATTAAAGATCCTGAAAGAATATGTCCTAATCCATTGCCTAGAACATAAGCAGCACTTAATATACCAAAAAACTTCCCTCTATTCTCAATTTCAGCTAAATCTACTAAAATAGAAAACGTTAAAGGTAACGCTGACCCAAAACCAACCGCAGCAATTAACTGAAATAAGAGTAAAGAATAAAAATCTGTAGAAAAAATAGTAAAAAATGTAAAAATAGACCATATTAACGTACCAATAATTAACATTTTCTTGCGCGAGAATTTATCACCTAAAATTGCCCAAATTATTGAACTACACGCACCAACAATTAAAAACATTGAGTTAATAATTTGAACTTGAGCTTCACTCTCTAAATTTAAAGCTTGCGCAACTTCTTTAGCCATGGGCATTATTATACTGATTAAAGCTGAGGAAAAAAGTGTTAATAGTATAAGTATAAATAAAGATTGCTGTTTCATAATAAAAGAATTTACTTTATTCATTGTATTTTAATGGCTTGGATATTAAGATGGTAAAATAAATAAAAATATTTCTAATAAGAGTTATTTATTTTTTTCAAAAGCCTATAACAAAAAATATAAAAAAAAATGTAAAAAGTTAGAATTATTGGCTTTAAATTTCTTATTATGAATTAATTAATAATTTCTATTCCATTAGAAGAATTAGTTTTAAAAACTATTAAATTTCAATTAATGATAATAGTTATTTTTAGTTTAATTTACAAATAAAATTTTATGAGATGTGCTATATGAAATTATTAAAAAATAGAAAATCTTTAGCACTCTTTATTATTACTTCAATGATATCATCTTTTATATTTGTTTTCATTGGAGATATTAATCATCCTAATCTTTCTGAGAATGAAAATCAAGATGATCTTTCGAGTGATGATGAATATTTTGACACATTAAAGTTATCTGCTAATGTTGTGTCTCAATTTGATAGTCGAGGAAAAGTTTTTAGCTCAGGATCTTTTTCAAGTCAAAATTGCTATATCAATAACGAGCAACCTGCATTAAATATTAAACCAACAATTTATGAACCTAATTATTATATGTCGTATGCATTAATGAATATTAATAATTTAGAGGCTGTAAATTATACCAAAGAAATTGAATCTTCTTTTACTGAATTTATTCAGAATGATAAAAACGAGGAAATGTACGTATTTCAAAAATTTGCCATCCAAGTAAGTCAATATGTCAACAATGTGAGTATATTAATCCGTGATGAATATCAAGGGCATCTTGATACCCCTCCCGATCCTATATACACATATACAAATCAATGGGAGGTAGCTATAGTAAACTGTTCAGATGATGAATATATAACACCAAATCATGATACCACGCTAGGTTCTTTAAGAATTAAGCATGAGGCTAATATTAATCTTCATTGGGAAGATTTTGACTTCAAAAACGAAGGTCTTGGTCCCATTTATCTTAATATAAATAAAACAGCTTCAACTAAGGAAAATGAAATAGAAAAATATTGGTTTGCATTAAGAATTAGAATTCCTCCCAATGATGAAGCCCAAGGGGGCGGTATTAAAACGCTCTCTTTTAATCCTGATGGTGGGGATTCTAATTTTAGAGGGGAAGGTGATATATTTCAATATGGGGGATATACTTATGTCAATTATACTATGAATGATGTTGTCAAAAATAATACAATTGTAGGTCAAAATATTGATGGTAATATAACTTCTTTTAGAAATATAGACAATGATAGATATATCGCTCAAAATGATGCATCAAATAATTTAACTATTGAAATAACTTATGAACTAGCAAATTTATCACACTCACCTGAAAATGAAAATATGAAAAGACCACTAACTTATGGTGAAATATTATTTTTATATTGGTTTAACTATTTTGGTTTTAGAGATATTTGGTACTATGCACATTTCATTTTTTTATATAGTATTAATTTTACAATTGCAACAAATATAAGCGATACTGACATTATAAAAAATGCAGATCTTTATGCTTATAGTAGAACAGATAAAAAATGGGTGAATATATCAAATTATGTTAATCTCAATACTGATAATGAGACTTTACAATATCATTTAATAAGAGATCCTGAAGAAAAAATTGAATTTTTAAAATTACTAAATGATCCTTTTTCTCCTAATAGCAATCCAAAAAATACTCTCGAATTTAGGCTCGTATACAATGGTACAAACAATTATAATGTTTCAGTTAATAAATTTACTATAGAAATTGGCGAGTATGATGAAACTGAAGGTGTTCACGCGAGTGAACCAATAATAGTTGATGATTATTATGCAAATAAAGTAAATGTTGATAATGGTCAGATAATTACTCCTCAAAATGAGGTAATTGACTCTTTAAAATGGAATGAAAATGAATTTTTTAAAGCTCAAGCTGATACAGATAATCTTTCTATAATTTTCGAACTTGAAGTATTAAATGATTTAGATAGTTCACTATGGGATGTTGATCTTTTTGATTGGATATTAGTTTCTCCAAATCCTATCGTACCTAAGATGGAGTTCATTATAAGTTCTAATACAAGTATTCAAAATACAAATGATATTAGTTTAGCAACGTTAGAAATTTATAAGGGGAATAACACTTCAAAATATTTATCTCCTGAACAAAATGAGCAAAAATGGATTATGATCAGTGAAACTAATAGAACTTATGCTAATTCGGTTGAAAGCAGAAATGTGACAACTCAAGATGAAGGTTTTACATGGTTATTTTTAAATTTTTTAAATGATAGTGATAGAAGGGTATTATTGCGTTTAAGATTTGAAACAAATAATACAGGCTCGTATTCTGGTTTTAATGTAACTATAGATCATTTCAAAGTTAATATTTATGTTAAATATTTTTCTGATATTTCTTCTTCAATAGGTTTTGGAATAAATAGTGCTATTTTAAAACCTGAGGATATACAAATGCAGATTTTTGAAAAAGATGTTATTAATGCAGGTAATCAAATGGGTTCTTGGTCTGCATATTTAGAAAATTTCGAACCTATTCAAAGAAATTTTATTTTTGATATAACTTCTATTTGGTATGCTATTAAGTTTGATGTGTCCGGCAGTTATGATATTTATAAATATGAAGTTGATATTGACTTTATTGACGATTTAGATACACAATATATGATAGGAACGCAACATTTTACTGTAGAAGTCACAGATGGTCTCGGAAATCCGCTTTCTGATCTTGATATAACTTTTGAGCTTTTAGATGCAGATGAAAAGGTATTAGATGAAGATTCGGCTACTACTGATTCAGATGGAGAAGCTACTGGTACCTTAGAATTCGATGAGGTTGGAGATACATTTACAATAAGGGTAGCTTATGAAGAAGCAGGAATTTATGCGAGTGAAGATATTGAATCAGACGAATTTCGAATCGTAGATGAATTTACATTATTTATGGATAATTTTCTCTTTTTACTCCCATATATTTTGATTGGTTTAGCTGCCCTTTTCACTTTTATTGCTCTTAGACATCGAAGACTAATTAGATTGCGCGAATTCTGGGCTGAAGAAGCTATGGTTTTAGAGGATTTGTTAAAAATTTCATACATTATGGTCATACATAAAGATGCGGGATTAACTCTTTATAGTAAACAAATTTCTATGGAACTTGATTCTGATTTAATAGGTGGATTTATAACAGCTATCTCCCAGTTTAGAAGCGAAATTAAAAAACCTGTTGATGAATTTGGTATAAGTAAAGGATTTGAGATGGATTATCATGATTTTAAAATTGATATGGTTGATGGAAAAAATATTCGGACAGCTTTAATCTTAGAAGGAATCCCATCCGAACAATTAAAAGAAAATCAAAATGAATTTACAAATAGTTTTGAAGCAAAATTTGGTTCATTATTTGTAGATTTTACTGGAGATATTACACCATTCAAAGAAACTGACGATTTAGTTGAGAAATTTTTCAATATTTCTTTGATGTATCCGCTTCAATTAGGTTCAGATTGGAAATTTGCTAAACTAAATAAATTAGAGAGTGCTTTATTAGAAGTAGCTGAACAGATGCAAAAAGAAAGAAACCATTTCTTTATTTCGAGTTTATTAAATTATGGAATAGCAGGACGAAAAGAATCAAAAAATCAAATAATTAGTACTATAATTGGATTAAAAAGTAGGGGATTACTAGTACCAGTATTATTCACCTAATTTATTATTTTTTTTTATTTTTTTATGATTAGAGAGAATTAAATTACCTAGCTGGCTGTATCCTAGTTATAAAATTGAAAACAAAATAATACTTGGAACGGGGAGATTATTCCCTTCTATTTATGCCACGTAATAATTTTTTCTAGCAAAGTTCAAAAAAAAAGGCGGATGATCTTATATATGGCAAATAATAATCATAAATATTGGACTGTAGGGCAAATAGATGCAACTGGCGTGAGAGGCCCTCATGAAAAAGAACTTGAAGATATCAGCTATAAGAAATCTCAAATATTCAGTAAGATTGATATAAATAAATTAAAAACAATAATCCAAGAATATATTGGAGGTAAAATCGAAAATATTGGATTTAGTGAAGACTGGGCTATAACTATTGCAATGTTTCCCGATGTTAATATTCATATGGCCTATTCCTATTTTGGAGATGAATTTGGTGATGACATTGAAGCAGAATTTAAATTCTATTTCTCTGGAGAGCATGTAACATGGGTACCTGGGGAAGATAGTGCAACTTATATCGATATCGTAATGGATTTTATTGAAAGATTATTAAAAAATGAAACTCCTTTTGAAAAAGAATATACAAAAAAAACAGATTTAATGGAAAAAGTATTAACTCAAAGAAGCGAACCAATTGAACTTTTAAAGGAAGAGGATAAAGACAAATTAGCTAAATTCATTGGTGCAAAAGTATGGAAAACTGCTAATGGTTGGAGAATTAAGAGGGAAATCTTCCCTCAAATATTTGTAGAATTAATTTGGAGTAAAGAAAATGGGCTTGATATCTCATATTCTGGTGCTAATCTCGAAAAAATAAGCAGCTATCATATAGAATTAGTTGGAATTTTTCTGATCAACCATATACTCCGCTATATTACAATAAACAACTTAGATAAAGAACTCCCAGATATATGTTATATAATGTTTTCAAGATTATTTACAAAAGAAAAAAACTGGGAGCATAGAAGAACATAATTAGTTTTTAATTGAAAAAATATATTAAAAAAATTCAAATTCAATTCATTGCAGTCCAAAATATAGCTCTTCCTTTCTTACCAGTGCGCTTAGCTTTTTTGGAGCTCTCTAAATCTGACATTAATTTCCAGATCTGACTTGATGTCAATTTGAAATATTTTCGCAACTCAGGTGTAGACATTTCAGTACCACTTAGTAAATTTATGATTAATCTTTTAATTTCTTCAATTGTATTTTCACTTGATTCATCTAATTGATCTTCCTCTTCTTCTAAAATTTCCATTTCATTTATAATTCTATTGGCAACCTTGTTTAGCTGGGAGATATTTTTTTCAATATCATGAGGCTTCATAAATAAACAGCAAAGTTCTAAATCCTTTGGAAAGGCAACAATATAAAATTTATCATATAATATAGCTCTCGGCTTTTTACCAGCATTTCCACCTCGGAAAGCAAGATAAAAGTTCATTGCAAAATCATCCAA
>JBHLME010000156.1:0-8961 GCA_048938445.1 Promethearchaeota archaeon
ACATTTTTTTTTTAAAAAATAATAAAGAAAAAAGGATATAAAAAAAGGATTTTAGAACTAATATATCACTGAATTATATAAACTAATTAGAATTTAGAATATATATAAAGGAAAATCTGAATTTTTTTTTACACTTTCTTATAAATTTCTTCTACATACCCGGTTCTTAGCCATGAAGGGCTTCTTGATACTCTTTTTAAACCACCCTCTCGACTTATAATCTCAGGCACTAAAATTTGAGGAATTCCTCCCACTGGTGCAAATGCTTCTTGGTTATAACTGAAAAAAAATCCTTGTAAATTATTTTTTGCCCATCGTATATAATCAATAACCGATTGTTCAGGCATTTCAGGCATGCTATTTTCATTAATTAGTATATCAATGTCGTAATTATTCATTGAATTAATGATTTGAACAGGCATTATGGAGAAAATATTGCTTTCTTTGTTAGATTCTCCATAAAATCTAATCTTTGATTCTCCAAGAATTTTTGAAAGAAAATATCCTTGAATAACATTTATAATCGGTAAATCAATTATTACATAACTTTTGAAAGAAATTTGCTTAAGTTTATGCATCCAATAAGCTAAACCACCAAAACCTCCGCCGATTTCAACTATATTTAAATCATCTGTTGTTTTATTGTTAGAAAATGTATCAACCGCAAATTTTAACCTTAATGCAACATAAATATGTTCTGGTGATTCCATAGTTATAAGAGAATTATTTACATTAATTCCATAAGAGGCACCCAAATTAGGAAATGCTATAGAAGATTTAAGCACTTTTTCTATTCTCTCTACAATTTCTCCTATTCCATCTTTCAATCCATAAGCAACAATACCTTGTTCTGGAGTTTCTGTGCGAATAACTCCCAAATATTCTGCTAGTAAAACTAAATTATCCAAATATTTTAATGACCAGATTCTAGAACCAATTTTACCAAAACTTTGAGTAACTAAACTACCCGATGCAATTCCTATAACAAAACTTTGTCTGAACAAAGAAGATAGAATCTTAGCTAGATTATTAGGATCTTTTTTTTCAATTGCTGAGACCAAGATATTGTATTTAGATTTTAAAATATTTGTCCATATAATGCTTTTATTTTTTTGAATTATCTCTAAATCACTTGTTGCTTTAATATATGCTCCTATAAGACGATTACAAAGATTTACATCTTGTTGAGTATACTCTTGTACTTTATTGAAAGTGATTATTTGATGTGGAATTTTATTACCTTTTAAAATCCAAAAAGGATGTCTTAATATTTTTAATAAATATTCGTTATACCAAGTAAAACCTACTTTTCTTCCAATACTTCTTATTAAATTAATGAAAAGACTCATTGAAAATAGCCAACCTTTAATTTTTATTAATCTAAAATATTTAATATTTCAATAAATTTGTTAATTTTTTTTGATTTGAAATAGAAAAATAAAAAATAAAAAAAAAATTTTGAGAATTAATTTAAGCATTTTAAAAATTAATAATTAAAATAATGGTACTAGTTAGCATTCTTATTGGCTCTTATAATCATGGTATTTATATTTCTGAAGCAATCCAAAGTGTTTTAAACCAAAATTTTAGAGATCTTGAGTTAATTGTTATTGATGATTGTTCTCCAGATAACTCAAGAGAAATTATTGAAAATTATGGTAAAATGGATGATAGGGTAAAATTTTTTTTTCATGATATCAATAAAGGAGCAATTAAAACGTATAATGAAGCAATTGAAAGAGCTAAGGGAAAATACATTGCATTTCTCAATTCAGACGACGTGTGGGAAAAAACCAAGCTTGAAAAACAAGTGAAAATATTGGAAAAGGATGAAAACCTCATAGTTTGGACAGAAGGAAGATTAATAGGGCATAATAGTCAATCTATTCAAGTTAAAGAATTTAACAATAAATTTTTAACAGGATTATTCACGACAGCTATGGGTGCTATAGAAAAGAAGAAAAGTGGAAATATTTTTAAAGATATAATAGAAAACAACTTTTTATTATTTTCGAGTCTTATTTTAAAAAAAGAAAATCTTGGCAATATTAGACTTGATGACCATTATACACTTCTTGCAGATTATCAATTTGAAGTAGATTTAGCTAGAAAATACAAATTCTATTATATTAAAGAACCCCTAACAAAATATCGAATGCACCCACATAACACTTTTGATAATTCCTATCGTATAGTAAAAAAAGATACAATAAAATTTAGAGAAAAAATATTAAGAGATTATGGATTTGAGATATCAAAAAAATTAAGATGGTTTCAGTATTTAAACATCATCAAGAATTATTTTGATTTAAACCAAGAAAATAAAGCAAGAAATTACATTTATAAATCAATTCTCCTCTTTCCTTTTAAGATTGTATCATATTGGTATCTATTCCGGAGTTTTTTTAAAATAAAATATTTTCCTAAATTTTTATTAATTTTTGACTATATTTTATTCATATACTTAGTTCGAGTAAAAAAACTGAAACCTTTTGTGGTAATGGATAAATTCTTATTTATTAAATAGGTGAGTCTTGAATATTATAACTAAAGATAAAAAAATAGAAAAATCTGAAGAGGTTGTAGATGTATCAATAACTACCATAAACTGGAATGTTCCAGATAAATTAGAAGCATGTATCATTTCATTTTTAAATACTTATGATAACCTTAATTATGAATGGTTTATAATTGACAATAATTCACGAGGGAATGATTTTGATAAAATCTCTAATAAATTTTCCAATAATCCAAGAATAAAATTTATAAAGAATGGAAAAAATGAAGGTTTATCAGTTTTAAATAAATTTATTGATAAAATTAGGGGCCGATATTGGGTTTTTCTAGATCCAGATACATTACAAAAAGGAAAACCGATTGAAGAATTATTAAAATTTATGGATTCCCATCCAGATGCGGGAATTGCATCTGCAAAGCAGTTTAATCTTGATAATTCACCTTTAAATTATTATGGAACTCGTTTTACTCTTAAAAAAGTATTTTACACTCAGACTATTTTTGGAAGAGCAATCAATAAATTATTCTTTTCAAGTAATATGGATGATTTTCATTATTATAAAAGAATAAATTTTACAAAAGTATCACAAATAGACCAAGTCCCATTCGCATGTACGATTGAAAGGGTAGAAATCATTAGGAACGAGGGTTATGTTATTGATGAGGATCTTTCTTTTTTTTATAATGATGTAGATTTATGTAAACGGATTAGGGACAAAAATTATAAAATTTACTTAGTTCCCTCGGCGGAAATTTATCACGATTTTGATAGCGCTTATAGAAAAGCTGATAAAATTTGGTTTTTCATGACAAAGAAGAGAAACTTAATTCTTTTCTTTAGAAAACATCATAAAAATAAAGTATTTCTTTTGAAATTATTATTGTTATTAGATAGTCTAATATTAGCAGTTTTAAGTCTAATAAGATCATATAATCGAAAAATAGAGTTCTCAATAAAATTAAAATTAATTCGAAATATCTTGAAATGGTAAGTAAAGTAACAGAAGGTTATTAAAAAACAAAAGATAATAATTTGTTCCTTTTTTTTTAAAACTATATATATTTGAGATATTTGATATTATGAAATTAGAAAAAGAACATGTAATTAATAAGATAATTAAGCATAGGAAATTAAAATATTACTTAGAAATAGGTGTTTGGACTGGATCTTGTTTATTTAAAATCAAATCTCGAAAAAAAATAGCTGTTGATCCAGATTTAAGGATTTCTTTGAAAGCTAAACTATTATATTATACGATTAATCCATTAAATATCTTTAATAAGTACTTTGAAATGACAAGTGATAATTTTTTCAATATTAAACCAAAATTTTTAATAAAAAATGGATTAGATATTGTCTTAATTGATGGATTACATACTTATGAGCAATCTTTAAAGGATTTCCAAAATTGTTTTAAATATTTAAATGATGATGGTGTAATTATATTTCATGATTGTAATCCTCAATCTGAATCGGAAGCTATACCAAGAAATAATATTAAAAATTCACATAATTTTAATCCACAATTATTATCAAAAGACTGGTGTGGAGATGTTTGGAAAACTATAGTTCATCTAAGATCCTTAACGGATGATCTTAGTATATTTACACTAGATTGTGATTTTGGTCTCGCTATAGTCAGTCGAGGATCCCAATTTAACAAATTAGATTTTTCTTTAGAAGAAATAAAAAAGCTTACTTATAAAGATCTGGAAAAAAATAGAGAAAAATTCTTAAATCTAAAACCTCCTGATTATTTTAAAGACTTTATAAATCTAAATTAAACTTATTCTCTATTAGAATATTCTTATTTACATTAAAGTCTAAACGTTAAAATTTTATAGAAGAATGATTAAAATAAGAAATCTTTAATTTTATTTAATGTACTACAATATAAAGGTAGATTACAATCGTTTTAATAAAATGTAGTAAATTATAACTTAATAATAATTATGATGTCTCTGAAATCAGTTAAAAATGATTTGATACAGATTTTTGCTTTAGCTGAAAAGGATTTAAAACTCCAATTGAGATTTAAAATATATTTTGTTTTAAACCTATTTACATCAATGATAATTATTCTAATACCTCTTATACTAATGGCTCTCCTATTTAAAACAAATCCAGGTTTTGGCGTTTGGACCGCAGAAAACTTTGTAGTTTATCAATTTATTGCTTATAATATCTTCCTCATGAATGGCTTAGTTACTCAGTATCCTAATCAACTACATCTGGAAAAATTTTGGAAAACACTACCTTTTCTTATGATTGGTTCAAATAATAGATATAATATTTTATTTGGAAGATACGTTTCACATGTCATTTCTATAAGCATTCCTTTCACCTTTTTTTTTATACTCAGTTATATATTTGTACGAATTTCACTTGTTACGGTATTTTTTGTTATAGTTTCATTTTTACTTCTTGCTCTTATATTTGCAGGAATATCTATGTTATTTGGGGTTTTTGCTATATCAAACGAGAATCTTTTAGGTCTTACCCAATTTATATATCCAATATTTATGTGGTTTACTTGCTTAATGTACCCGTTTGAAATATATCCTCCATTTATTCAAGATATAATTAATTTAAATCCCCTTTATCACATTTTTTATTTATTAAGAGTAATGTGGATTGAAGATAACATGATAGTAACAATAACACGACATCCTTTTGAATTTACTTATTTAATTATACTTGCAATAGTAATACCTATGATCGGAGTGTACTTATTCAATAAAATCTTTAAACGATACGGAATTGTGGGTTATTGATTAAAATGGCGGATAAGATAATTGAGACTTTTAATTTATCAAAAATCTATAAGATGAGGGGTAAAAAAGAAATTGTAGCATTAGATAAAGTAAATCTATTTATTAATAAAGGAGAAACATTTGGATTATTAGGACCTAATGGCGCTGGCAAGACTACTTTTGCATCGATCTTGACAACACTTTTATCACCTACAAGTGGGTATGCAATTGTTAGTGGTCAAAATATAGTAAAAAATCCTAAGCACGCAAAATTAAATATTGCTTTAATGTTAGATAAGAGCATGTTATATAATCGGTTAACAGGTTATGATAATCTAAAATTTTGCTGTAAATTTTTCAATATCACCAATTATAAACAAAAGATTGAACATATGGCATCTCAATTTGGTTTAAAAGATTGGTTAAATCAATTTGTCGAAAAATATTCATCTGGAATGCAAATGAAACTTGCTCTCTTGAGAACTTTGTTACTAGAACGTGAAATCCTTCTTTTAGATGAGCCCACATTAGGTTTAGATGTAAACTCAAAAGATTATATTACAAATAAACTGAAAAAGATCAATAAGACAATCATTTTAACAAGCCATGATATGGGTGTAGTTGAAAAATTATGTGATAGGATTGGGATTATCAATCAAGGCAAAATAATCAAGGTTGGAACTAAAAATGAGATATCACAATTATATAATTCAGAAATAAAAATAAAAATTGATCTAAATAAACATAAAAATGATTTAAAATCTGAGTTAAAAAAACAACATTTTGTATTATCAATTGATGATATCCCTGAGGGATTTGATGTATACATTAAGGAGAGAAATTATTATAATGAGTTACTCAAAATTTTAAGTAATTACCCTATTTTAAAGATCAGTGAAAAAGAACTGCCCCTTGGAGAATTATTTTTAAAACTTATATATACTAAATAAATATTTTTATGTAAAAAAATTAAAAAATTTTATTCATGTAAAATTTAATTAATATTTAACCTAATTAATCAAAAAAATGTCAATGAATAAAGACAATCCTTACTCTCTTATAAGTAATGAAGATTATCAGCATTTTTCCGATAGTATTTTCACTTTACGAGTATTTGCTTTTGTTATTATTATAATTTCACATTCAGTATTTGTAAGGTTTTTTTTTTTTTTATATCTCGGGGGATTTGGTAATGCTCTTTTTTCTATTCTTAGTGGATTATTATTAATGACTTCAATGTTTAAAAGAGATAAATCAAAAAATTCATGGAAAGAGTGGTACAAAAGAAGAGTTATTAGATTATATCCATCATTAATTATTTCAATCTTGATTATAGTTTTAGTTCAATACATTTTTTATAGACAAGTTTATGAAATAAATATTATTTTAGTCCACATGAGTGGTTTACAAGCATTTTTAATGAATTCTCTTGATATAAATCTTATAATTGCGGGCCACCATTGGTATATTACAGCTTTGATATGCTGTTATCTATTATTTCCTATATTTTATTATTTGATTAAAAAAAAATACAAATTGGTTTTAATTCTTGGAGTGATTTTATATATTCTTTTATTAATATTTAATGATATCTTCTATTTAGGATTAGAACACGTAACATTTTTCTTTTTTCAAAGAGAAATGATAAACATATATAAAAGAATTATTCCCCAAATTTTCTATTTTAATTTTGGAATGATTTTAGGATATTGGATTGGAAAGGACAATTTCAAGAATTTAAAAATCATTTTAAATAGCAGAAAAGTTGAATTTATATCTTTTTTTTTATTTATAACTTCTTTTCTATTACTTTTTATAAGTTGGTATTTTAACAGAATGATTTTTTCTGATAATTTCTATGTAAGTATTTTTAATCCAATAGCGGTAATATCTTTTTTAATATTTATATTAAATTTTTTTAATAAAAAATCAAAAATAAATAAAATTTTTAAAATCCCCGGAAAAGAAGCATATGAAGTATATCTCCTTCATTTTGTTTCTCTTACAATAATTAATGCAACAGTTCCTTTTCTTGAATATAATTTTATTCTTTATATTATTAATTTAGTTCTTATCATATTAATAAGTCTAAATTTAGCATATCCTGTTTATTATTTTAGTAATTGGATTAAAAGAAACAAAAAATATCATTCACCAATCATTATTATTAGTTTAAGTTTGATTATATATTCAATAATCTACTATATTTTTTATCCTGTAGTAGTGTTTAATATAATTAACTCAATTATTTTATTTCTATTGATATTATCATTTTTCACTATTTTTTTATTAATAAAAAAATTTCAAAAATTTTATTTATATAAAATTTAATTAATATTTAACCTAATTAATCAAAAAAATGTCAATGAATAAAGACAATCCTTATTCCCTTATAAGTAATGAGGATTATCAGCATTTTTCCGATAGTATTTTCACTTTACGAGTATTTGCCTTTGTTATTATTATAATTGCACATTCAGTATTTGTGAATATTTTTTATTTCTTATATCTCGGGTCATTTGGTAATGCTCTTTTTTCATTTCTTAGTGGAATATTATTAATGGTTTCAATGGTTAACAGAAGAAGTTTAAAAATTTCATGGAAAGAATGGTATAAAAAAAGAGCTATTAGAATATATCCATCATTGATAATCTCAACTTTAATATTTGTTTTAGTTCAATTCATTTATTATAGACTTGTTTATGAAATGAATTTTATATTAATTCACATGAGTGGTCTACAATCACTACCAATTAACTCTCCGGAATTAATTCTTATAATTGCTGGCCCCCATTGGTATATTACGGCTTTGATATGCTGTTATTTAATGTTTCCCATATTTTATTATTTTATAAAAAAAAATTATAAATTCGCTTTATTTATAGGACTTTTTTTATATATCTTTTTTATATCATTTAGTAATATCTTTTATCTCGGATTAGGTGATATAACACACTTCATTCTTCAAAAAGAAATGCATGAAATTGTTAAAGCATTTTTTCCTCAATTTTTCTTTTTTTATTTTGGAATGATTTTAGGATATTGGATTGGAAAAGACAATTTCAAGAATTTAAAAATTATTTTAAATAGCAGAAAAGTTGAATTTATATCTTTTTTTTTATTTATAACTTCTTTTTTATTACTTTTTATAAGTTGGTATTTTAACAGAATGATTTTTTCTGATACTTTCTATGGAAGTATTTTTAATCCAATAGCGGCTCTATCTTTAATAATATTTATTTTAAATTTTCTCAATAAAAAAACAAGTTTTAATAAATTTTTTAAAATCCCGGGAGAAGAATCATATGAAGTATATTTACTTCATGGGATCTCTCTAACTTTAGTTAATACCTCATACCCCTTCCTTCAAAATAATTTTATTTTATATATTTTTAATCTAATTCTTGTCATTATAATAAGTATAAATATAGCATATCCCGTATATTACTTTAGTAATTGGATTAAAAGAAACAGAAAATATCATTCAACAATCATTATTATTAGTTTAAGCTTGATTTTATATGCTATTGTCTTTTATATTTTTAATCTTAGTGAAATTAACATTATTCATTCAATTATGTTATATCTCTCATTTATGTCATGTTTGATAATATTTTTTTTTATTAAAAGAATAATAAATAGTAAAAGACCTTTTAAATTTAAGAATTTAAAAGTACGCTCAAACTCAAT
>JBHLME010000033.1:0-37346 GCA_048938445.1 Promethearchaeota archaeon
TTCATAATGAATCTTCATTTTGAGCTTTAATAATTTAAAATTGAAACAAAATCTAATATATTTTTTGAGATGCCTTTATAAGAAGTAAAAGTTACAAGTTTTTTCCAAGATATTCTCATAAAAATCAGAATCTGAATTTACCTTTCCATTTCAATTTCACAGAAAATTGGGATCAAATTTAAAAAAACTCAAATTTTGCCTCGTTTTTCTTAAAATAAAGGAAAAAAAAATTCTCAAAAACGATAGAAAAATAAGATCTTAAACCCTATGTCTAATACTCAATATTCCTTAGATATTTTTGTGTCCATGGACATATATAGATACATAAACCACACATACCCTCTCTTAATTTTAATTTTTCTCCCCTTTCAATGATTTTATCTCGACATTTTAAAGCTTCAAAGAAGGTATCTCTCTCCAGATTTATATCCCAATTATATCCTCTAACTGCTTCTGCAGGGCAGATCTTTTTACATTCTTCACACTCACCACATTTCGAGCTATTTATTGGTCTCCCTACCTTTATCTCAGCATTAGTTAATACAGTAGTAAGACGAATTGCAGCACCAAATTGTTCTGTAATTAACAAAGCACATTTCCCAATCCATCCAAGACCCGCTCTTGTAGCAACAGTTTTATGAGGTAAATCTGTTCTTTTAGTATTTTGATCTATAAAAATATTTTTTTGACTTTTAGAAAAGGCATCATATCCTTTACTTTTTAGAAGTAATTCCGTATAATCACCAATTTCATTTAATCTTTCATTTACATAGTCATATTCATTATAATAATCCAAACTTGGTCCGGGATTAATTTTTTTTATAACCTTTGGATTTAACTTTATTCCTATGACTATACCATACCTTAGATCATTTCTTATTTGATAGGATACATTTTTTAAATCTGCAAAACCTACTATTGAAGCGCCTTTAGAGATTAACTTATGATGAATTTCTTGATTTAAATTCAATCTGTTTCACCTTTTTATTATTAAAGTTTGTTCTTAGCCTGGCAAGCTCTTGATGAGTTTGATTAATATATTTACATAAGTTCATTATGATAGATATCTTTAATATTTTATTGTACCTTCATTGCCATTAATTTCAGTTTAGTTTTTTCATTAAATATTCATTGAAATCAGTCTCTAAATTTACCTTTTCAATCCTCATTAACCATATAATTATATGATTATTTAAAAAATTAATAATAATCTCTTCCAATGATCGATTTTCCCTTACTGAATTGATCCGAAGATGCACATCCGTTACACTTCGCTAAGATGGATTCGCAAAATCGTTACGCACGAGGCTTCTCCGATAGGGCGACTTCAGAATTTTTCACAAAAAATATGGCTCAGATCGGAGTCATTTTCTTTTTTTTTGATGATAATTTTGAGGTGTCAATTTGGAGACGAATTATTTATATAAGATTTATTTCATGAAATTACTTAGATATCGGAACGAGATAAAATCACAAGGTTCTTTACGGATTTATATTCAAAGAGTGTGTTTTGAAAAATTCCCACATTAATTCAGAAGCATGAATATCTTCGTTAATGCCACCCATATCTCCTAATCCTAAAAGTTCCACATTAGGATCAATATTTCCTCCTGGCCAAGTGTGTCCTCCATCTTCAAGCGTCCATAATATAACTTCAGTATTATTTTCAGTTGAGGTGTATTTTTCCATGACCGCAGCCCCGATCCTATTTTCTTCTGGTTCAAGTGAACATCCATTAAAATCGACCCATGATTCAATTGATTCAACAACAGGGTACGCATCTGCTTCTAATAATGGTTCTCCCACTGTCGGAGGGCCTCCATCATAAAGAGATATCGGGTCGTTTAATCCCGAGAATTGCATAATGGAAATTGGGCTTAAAGGAGTTAAATCAAATGTGTCATTAGCAGGCCTCTGACCTGCAACTGTGGATACTGCTGCAAATTTATCTGTCATCTGTTTTGAAAGACGATAAGTAAATTGCGCACCATTCGAAAAACCACATGCATAAACCATTTGATCGTTTATATTAAACTTCTCTTTAACGTCCTTTAAAACTTCTTCTACAAATCCAACATCATCGACAGTATTAGGGGTTCCATCGCTAAAATTCCTTCCATCGTTCCAAATTAGTAGTTTTTTTTTATAATATTCATTCGTTGGAGTTCCAGCAGGATAAACTACAATAAACCCATATTTATCTGAAACTTGATCCATCTCAGATTCATATTGTACTGAACCAGGATGCCCTCCACCCCCATGAAAAACCATAACTAAAGGTGTTTTTTCATTCTCATGATAAGAAGAAGGAACATGCACTATATAATATCTTTCAAGTCCATCGTATTCCAAAGTAAATTCGTAATTTTGAGATGAATTGCTTGATAAAAAAATAATGGAGACGATAATTCCTATTGTTATTAAACTAATAATAATAACCGCTATCGATACACTTATTAATACTTTCTTTAACCTCATAATATAAAATTTATACTAATCTCATTCAATATTTTTCCTGTTCTATTATTAAAAAATAATTCATTTATTTTTTTGCTTTTTCTGTTATATGGTTATTTTTGCATTTTATTTCTAAGAGTTAAATTTTTAGATTGGTGATCTTTTTTGGATTCTTCCTGCATTTTAAATAACTCAAGATAATTCCAACAGCCCTCATCTTTAATTACATGTTCGGAGTAATTCTTACCGTATAAACTTAAAAGATTAAGAAATAATCTCCGAGAAATTATCATAAGAGCGACTTATGATGAGATTGAAATTTTGAAGAATTATTCTAGTTTATATGATTCACATTTTGAGCTACCACCTGAGGAAGAGGTAGAACAGTTCTATTTACAAAGAACAAAGCAAAAATTATCAGATTTATTAGATGATTCTATTTGTGTATGTCCACTATGCACAAATTCAGATAAAGATATGGTGTATATTCCCGAACATAAATCGTGGTATTGTATTGAATGTCAAGATCAAGAACGTATCTGGTATCCTTGGCATGGAAGTGAAGAAGATAGGAGACAAAACGATTTCGTAAATTAGTATTATGAAGAGAAAGAAAAATTCACTAAAAGGTTTAAGATTAAAGAAAATAAGTTTTTGAAGGATTAGATTCTCTATATTGGAGAATTGGAAGCTCTCCTCAATTATACCCTACGGCCTCTATGCCCACCTTTTCTACGGCAGTGGTCATGAGACTTAGGAGTTACTTCTTCAATTCTTCCAACCATCAAACCAGACCGAGCGAGGGCACGAATGCAAGCTTGAGCTCCTGGACCTGGTGTTTGAGATTTATTTCCGCCGGGCGCTCTTACTTTTATATGTATGCCCCTAATTCCTTTATCTTTTAACTCAGTTGCGACTCTAAATCCACATTGCATTGCAGCATATGGATTGGATTGATCTCTGTCAGCCTTAACGACCATTCCACCACTACATTTCGCGAATGTTTCTTGACCGCTGAGGTCTGTAGCCGTTACAATCGTATTGTTATAACTACTAAAAATATGCACGATAGCCCAGTGTTGTTTATTTTCTCTTTTACTCATGTTATTAAACCATTAATTTTATTCTTTTACTGTCGCAAAAGGACTGCTTGCTGCGAAGCTAATGAGGTCTTCTTCCTCTTTTTTAACAATATATGAAGGAGCATTAATTCTTTTACCGCGTATTTGAATGTGTTTATGGACAATCATTTGTCTAGCTTGATATACCGAACGTGCTAAACCTTTTTCAAAAACGATAGTTTGTAATCTCCTTTTTAATAAATCTTCCACGGTCAAGAGAAGAACATCTTCAAATTCTGCTTCGGTTCCTACAATACCTAATCTATTTAGTTTTTTAAGAAGAGTTTGTTGTACTTCTTTTGCTCTATCTTTTGGTAATGTTCTTGATTGTCTGGCAATTTCTCTCCATCTAGCTAGCATGGTACGAGATTTCCAAAATTCTCTTTTATTTCTAAGACCATATTTACCTATGAACTCAAGTTCTTCTAAGATTCTCTCTTTTTCGAAAGGTCTTTTCGGTTTCTTAAATTTCTTTTTCAAGCGTCTAGGATCTCCCATTTGTTAAACACCGCTAATAACTTTCTCTCAAATAATTCCTCATTATTCCAATAAAATCTATTGTTAGTATTATTTAAAATGTAAGGATTAATATTAATTTTTTTGTTTTCTAATGTTATTAAAGTTTTAATGTGAAAAAGAAATTCTAATCTATTTAAAAGATTACCTAGTGACATTTAATTCTTCAATTGTTTCATTAAGAGCATTAAAATATTTTAAATTTGCTGTATCTCCAGCTATTTTAACATTCATATAGCAGTACATTTCATCATACCAATTATCAAATATTGTAGTTCCACCACTCACTCCTACTGTAGTATAAATTATTCCTGACCTGTTTTCCAAGTTATAATTATGAGAATGACCTGAAAATACCAAATCAACATCATATTGGAGGAATATAGAGTGAAAAGTGTCAATCATTTCCTGGCCAAAGTTGCAATGACACATGAAGATCGTCCAATCATTCTTAGGTATTGTTTTAATTTGATCTTCAAACCATATTTTTTGCGCATGATTATATTCTTCAATACCCCATTCGAGATCCAACAAAAAGAAGTGAATATTGTTAATATCAATTCTGTACCAGAATCTAGAACCTGTTTGAATTGTCATTCCAATTGGATAAAAATAATCTAAAAAGTATTGTGCGCCTCCTAAAATTGATTCATGATTTCCAATAACAGGTCTAAAAGGAATCTTTGAAGTAAAAGGGGAGAAAGTATCTAAACCTAACTTCCACTCATAATCATCAAAACCCAGGTCTACAAAATCACCTAAAAAGAAAAAGGCATCATTTCCACTTGAAGGATCTGATATCAAATTTAGCAGGTTAATTGTGCCTTCAATATTACGTGAAAAAGGACCAAAATGGGAGTCGGTTGCAACAGCAAACGTTATCGTATCATTAGTAGCAGGTGGTGTGGTAAAAGTATAGTTCTCTCCTACATTATTTATTTGATACCAATAAGAAGTATCTGGTTTGAGATCATTTAAAAGAAAAACATGTGAATTCTTATAACTTGTCTCTTCCTCAATAAATATTTCTGAACTATTACCCCATATAAGTATATTCTTTGTTTCTTGTTGAGTCCAAAATGACACTGCGAGGTTAGGAATACCATATTTTCCTGTACCATCACATAAAAGGAGATGTGGTGGTTTATCTCCCGCAGGATGAGATAAAGATATAGTAGTAAACCCAAAAAAACCCACTGGTATCAATAAGCTAAAAAGAAATGCTAGCCATACAAATCTTCTTGGGATGTGGTGAGTTGTGCTTATAATAGACAAGATCATATCAAATAAGGCCATTATAGGTCCAATTAATGCACAAAAAATAAAAATATAGACAAGTAATTTATAGACAATAAAAGTTTGAAATGTCCCTACTGTACCATGTAAACTAAAAAACCATATTATTATACATATAGTTATAATTGGACTATAAATTACGAAAAATACCCAATAGATTTTTTTTAATTTACTCATTTGTGAGAAATAATTCTTTAAATATAGTCCTATCATGTATTCACTCAACTTTTTAGCAAGATCTTAAAAATCGATAATCATGATTTAATTGTATAATGCATCGTGAAGATCAAATTTCATCTTTTCTTATAATAAGTTCAAGCATTATATTTAATTATTATCAATCATCATGAAATGATCACATGAATTAAAGACTCATTTCTTAAATATAAAACACATTATTAACAGTTAGACCTATTGTTTTATATTTATTGCTAGAAAATTTAATTATTGACTAATTCTTAGCTATTAGAATTTAGTTAATTTTTAAAATTTGAAAATTGAGCATGTCTAATTAACTTATTTCCCTATTTTTGCCCTTTTTTACGTCTAATTACACCTACTACTAGTCCATGACGACCAGTAGATTTGGTTCTTTGTCCACGTACTTTTAAATGAAAATGGTGCCGAACTCCCTTATAACTTCTAATTTTCTTCATTCGTGCAACATCTCTTTTAACGGTAATCTCTAATTGGTTTCCAATTAGATGTTTATCCGTCCCCTCTCTCAAATCATTTTTTCTATTCACCATCCAATTAGGAATTCCATTTTCAACAGGATTTAAAATGATTTCTTCTATTCTATTAAGATCTTTTTCGGATACTGCCCCAATTCTCATATTTGGATCGATTTCAGCAACCATTACAACAGCTTGTGCAAATCTCCTTCCAACACCTCTAATTTGCGTCAAAGCGTGTTCAACCTTAGCGCTTCCATCAACTTGAGACTTGAGTTTACGGAAATATGGTTTTTCTTTATAATTTTTTGGTCGTATAGCAGGTAAAGAACCACTCATATATAATCATTAATATTATTTTATTCTTGTTATAAATTGAGTAATTTTTTACTTTTAATTAATTTTTTGGTTTTAACTTCGAGTAGACCTTGAAAAGTCAAATTCTTGAAGATAAAGAGGTTATTTTATTTAAAATTCAAATACTATAATATCTAATTTTAATTATAAAACATATCAATAGTTAATGATAAGAATTAGAGGGTCATTTGCTTGCTTGATATAGAACTGTTTAGAACAAATTTAGATAAAATAATAGAATCGGAAAAAAAGAGGTTTAAAGATCCTTCAAATGCCGAAAAAGTTTTTGAATTTGATAAGAAATGGCGTGAAACTAATACTAAATGGGAAAAAGCGAGGCAAAAAAGCAATGAGACAAGCCAAAAAATAGGAGATTTAAAGAAAACTAAGAAAGAAAAAGATGCTAAAGAAGCAGATCAATTGATTAAATTTAATAAAAAATTGAAGAAAGAGATCGAGGATCTTGATGAATTAAAGAATGAATACAAGAAGGAGAGGAAGAAATATAGATATATTGTTGGAAATATATTACATGAGTCCGTTCCTATAGGAAAAACTGAAGAAGATAATGAAGTTGTTCGAAATGTAGGAGATCTTCCAAAATTTAGTTTTAAACCTATAAATCATGTAAAATTGGTAGAATTGATTGATGGAGCAGATACTCAAAAGGCTTCTGAAGTAGTTGGATCCCGATTTTATTATTTAAAAGGAGATTTAGTAAATTTAAATTTAGCTTTAATGAGATTCGCAATGGATATTTTACAAGATAAAGGTTACATCCCAATGTGGACCCCTTTTTTCATCAAGCATGAAGTCATTGAAGCTGCAGCAGAATTGGCTGATTTCGAGGAGCAATTATATAAAATACAAGATGAAGATTTGTTCATGATCGCTACTTCAGAACAAACTTTAGCCGCATTCCATTATGATGAGATAATTGAACCAGAAAGCTTACCCATTAAATATGCAGGAATTTCTTCTTGCTTTAGAAGAGAAGCAGGTTCTCATGGTAAGGATACTCTTGGTATTTTTCGAGTTCATCAGTTTGAAAAGATTGAGCAATATGTTTTTTGCAAACCAGAGGATTCTTGGGAAATTCATGAAGAATTGATAAAAAATGCGGAAGAAATTTATAAATTGTTGAAATTACCATATAGAATTGTAAATATTACTTCAGGAGAATTAAATGATAATGCTGCTAAGAAATATGATCTCGAGGCGTGGTTTCCCGCTTCAGAAACATACCGAGAACTTGTTTCTTGTAGTAATTGTACAGATTATCAAGCAAGAAAATTAAAGATCAGGATGGGAAAGGTTGGTTCAGATAAAGAAAAAATTACTTTACACACTCTTAATTCTACAGCAATAGCAACTGAAAGAACAATTTGCTGTATTTTAGAGAATTATCAAAATGAAGATCATTCAATTACTATTCCAAAAGTATTACAAAAATATATGAATGGAAAAAAATTAATTAATGCTGTGAAATAAAGTCAATGATAATAAGGAATTAGAGAAATGAAAGAAATTGAATTAGAGGAGTTTGAGGATTATTATAAGCAAAAGATTAATGCAATATATGCAAAGATAAAAAAAAACGTTGCTAAACTAATCGCAGATATGGAAACTAATTTAGCGGATGTGAGAAATAGTTTAGATCACTTTGAACAAGCTGCAGGTGATAGACTTGGAGATAAAGCATTAAGATCTTTGAAGTTTTTTACCGATCGAATCAATAAAGATATAAATGAAATTGCAATTCCAAAAGAAGATGAGATTTATTATGATAATTTGATGGAACTTTCTAGTTCAATCAAAAAGATTTTCACGACTATAAATGAAACTGCCAGAAAATCGCTTCCAAAATTTCAAAAAGAAGTTCAACCTCAAATAAAAGAGCTCAATTACTTGACACGTAAACTTCAGAAAAAATTAGCCATATATAATGAATTTATTAGAAAACGTTATGGTGATGTGAAAACTGCAGAGGAGTTATTAAAAAAAATTCCAAAATTATTTTCACTTAAAGATAATATTGAACATGCCAAAAAAGATAAAACTGAATTTGAAAATGAGTTCGAAGAAAGGAATAAAAATCAACAGGAATTAAATAAAAAATTATTAGAACTAGAAAAAAATGAACTGTTCAAGGAACTTAAGGAAGAGAGAGAGGCACTATTTCAATTAAGAATTGCAATAAATGATGAATTAAGCTTTAAAAAAGCTTTAAAAAAATTAAAAGTTGGATTGGAGAAAGATACAATAAATGTTCCAGGTGTCGATATTAATTATCTTAGAGATTTTTTAAAGCATCCAATTAAATTATTAGCAAGCGATTCAGCTGACTTGCAGAAATTCACGAGTCTATTAGTTAGACTAAGACATGCTTTAGAGGAGAATAAATTAAATCTTAAAACAGATAAAAAAGATAAAACTATAGAACATATCAATAAAATATTTGAGGAAAAAAAATTGCATGAGAATATTGATGAATTAAAGGAGAATCAGGTAAAAATTAAAGCAATAAAAGCAAAGATAGAAAATGCTGGACTTGCAGGTAAATTAGAAGATATTAAGCACCAAATTTCATTAAATACCGTGAAATTAGAACATTTAGAAAATGATAAAAATAAAAAAGATAATGATTTCACTAGGTATTTGGCATCTTTGAAGCAGCAAAGGGAGGAATTTCAAAAATTGGTTAAAGATACTATAGGTGAAGACATAAAAATTAATATATCATTTTCATTTTAAATTTTTTTATCGGTTATGGCAAATTCCCTATTATTATTTTCCATTGTTTTATGTATTGATAATTTAAGGTTTTTTTTTAGGAACTTGTATGTTTCTGTCTCTTCTAAATTAAATATTTTTAAATATTCATAAGCTAACATTAAATCTTTCATGATATCAACATCAAAACTAGCTCGAAAGGAATCATAAATGGCTATTTTTTCAATACCTTTTTCATTAGCAGCATTAAATAATGCGATTAAAGAAGGGACTTTCGGATGTGAAAAATATGAATCCAATAAATCTGGTGGTTTTCTTCCCAAAACAGATATTCCAGCAGATTGAATTGCTGGACACACGACTAAATTATTGGTTTTCATGAGTGAATTGATTTCAAGAAAATTTTGAGCTGAAATTAATACCAAATCTAAAAATGCAATAACAGTAGATTCGGGATCATATCGATCAATTATCAAGCGATCCAAATTTGTAATCATTCCATCAAATGACAGTGAGGGATTCTTTGGATATTCCTTGATCCCAACTAAATCATACTCTCCAGCCAATTTTAGTATTTCTTCGCTTTCACAATATACTATTTTCTCAGAAAAACATTTTATATTTAATAATGTATTCCCCAAATCTTTAAACATTGCTATTGTAAGCTCTTTTAACTGATTTCTAGATAGATAATTCTCAAGTCGAGATTTCGAACGATATAATGGTGCTATGGGTATTAATAATAAAGACATTTCTTATAATAGGAATTTCTTAAAGGTTAAAAATATTTGATTTTAGAATTTAAAGTAGGTAGTAATATCTAAAATTTTTTATTTTAAGATTTTAACATGATAAAGAACTTGAATAATTAAAGTAGTGTTAAAATCTTTTTTTTATTTTATCCTTATGGATAAAATTTTCAAAGCTAAGGTATTAAAAGCTAAAGTGACGTTTTCATTGGTTTTAGCAGAAGTCTCAAAATATTCTACATTATATTTACTAACTTTCTTTTTTATTTCATCTTCGCTTACTACTTTCTTTTTATCGCATTTATTCCCTATAATTACAAATGGTATATCTCCGGTGAGCGATGTCATTTTTTGTATCCAAAAATCGAGACTTTTAAATGATTCTTCATTGGATACATCAAATACTACAAGTGCTCCTACTGCCTGGCTAAAATAATACTCCGTCGCAAAAAGTCTATCTTGTTGCCCCCCAATATCCCACCAATATATTTTTAATTCTTTAACATCTTTAAGATTATCTGAATCTGTAATTCCCTCTATTTTATCCATTAAATCGACTTCTTTGACCATAAAGTTAGCGCCTATTGTCTGCACGTAATCTTCCTGGAAATTGTCATTAACATATCTATCAAGAAGGCTTGTTTTACCTACAGAGGCCTCCCCAATAATTAAACACTTGCCTCTCAGACCACTCATATTAATTCATTCTTTTATATTTTGTTGGTTTTTATAGTTGATTCAATATTAATTATTTTTTTAAATTTTTTTGTCAATAAAAATCATTTTTTTATTTAAAATTCATGATTGAACTGGTGTGTTTTTTTTTTACTTTTTGTGTCAGAGCAATAAGTTTACATTGTGAGTTAATAAAATGCCTGAATAAATGTTCATATCCAATTACTTGTTTATCCTTTCCATTTTCTAACCATAATCCTGAAGTATATTCAGGAGCTTCAGCAATTTGATCTAAAGTTGTCAAGAGAAAATCATTATCAGTGATTAACAATCCAAAGGGTATTACTGAATCTCCTTCAATGGAATGCATTACAATGTTAATCTTTAATAATTTTTTAATTTCATCCTTTAAAGTCTCTTGATATTTTAAAGCAACAACAATTTGAATTGCTTCATTTGAAAATTTCTTGTTCCATAAATCTTTAAATATCCAATCCGTGGTACCTTTTGAAAAATCCTCCATTAATAAATCTGGAGTAATCACGAAAAATATTCTCTTTTCAGCCTCATTAACTAAATCCTTGATCTTTTTTCTAATCTTTTCTCTAGAACTAATAGCCCATACACGTGGTTCTGATTCTTCTTCATCAATTTTTAAATCAGCAATCTTTTTCTCAAGGTCCATAGTTTCAGAGATTTTCTGTTTATAATCTTCTCGAATTGATTTAAAAATTCTTTCAATGGGGATAACTTGATAATTAGCTCCTCTTTTAACAGGTTCTTTTTGAATGAATCCTTTTTCAATGAGGCGATTCAACGAATCATATACTCTTGCACGGTCAACTCCAGAATTACGGGCTATATCTGCAGGACTTAAAATTTTGTATTTACATAAAGTCAATAAGACTTTAGAATCATTTTTTGTAAATCCTAGTTCCATCAAAGATTCTTCAATGTCCGCTTCCACGTGCAATTACCCTGTTGTTTCATTTTTATTTTAATTTATTAAAAAGCTCTTAAATTAAAATTCTAAAATATTATATATATAATTTTTTTTTTTGTAAAAAATATATGATTGTTCATTGATTTAAATGTTTTGACAAGTGAATATAAATTAAATTATATAGTGTTGCAAAAGGGTATATTTCATCTTTTGATGGTTTTCTTTAAAATTTCACGAATTTTTCATATAAAATAACATTACAACTATATCATTAAAATTTAATTTTTTATTTATAAAAATATCTAAAACCATTTATTTAGCATTAAATAAATTATCATGAAACCAAATTCATGTCGATTTGATCATGTTTAAGTATTAATAAAATTTTTCATATTAATACAAAAAACTCCGCAATTTATCTCGTACAATCATTAAAATATTATTTTGTCGGTTAAGGCAAATTAACGATCTGATTCCCACCAACTGAAAAAACAGTCATGAAAATTCCGAAATATATTGATTCGAACCATAATATTTATATATATTTATTGTTAAGTTATACTTAATAACTAAAATTATTCTAAAAAAAAATTAATAAAAAGTAAGTGGAGGAGTAGGAATATGGCAAAAAAGAAACCTGCTGCTGCAAAACCAGCAAAAAAGAAAGCACCAGCAGCAAAAAAAGGGGAAGGATATATTGCGAAAGCCCCAATCAGAAGGTTAATGAAGAAGGAAGGTGCTGAGTTAGTTGCTGCAGAAGCTTTAGATAAATTGATTGATTTCTTAGAGAAAGCTGCTGCTGATGCAACAAAAGATGCAATTAAAGTTTGCAAAGCAGACAAGCGAAAAAGAGTTACTGCTTCCGATATTAGAAACGCAACTCGATAATACCTAAATTAATGTGATTTTTTTTTTATATTTTTTTTTAAAATAAATATTCAATAATTAAAGAAATCCCGCTAGTATTTCTCAAAAAATTCTTTATTTAAATAGTTATTTATGTTCTCTGAAATTTTTTTTTTTACTGATTCCAAACCTTCAACGCAAATTCTCGTCTTACCAACTATATCAATATAACCAAGTTCACTGCCATATCGAGGCACTATATGAAAGTGAACATGATCTATGCTTGCTCCAGCAGATCCTATTCCTTGATTCATTCCAATATTATATCCTTTTGGATTATAAATATCATCAATCATTAATTCTAGACCTTGAATCATACGTGATAAATGTACTAACTCTTGTTTATTTAAATCTGTATACTTTAAGACATGTCGTATTGGAACCACCATTAAATGTGCAGGATTATATGGATAAAGATTTAAAACGACAAAAGCCAGATTATCTTGATATACTTTTAAATTTTTGACTCGTTCATCATCATCTCTTACAGAACATAAGATACAATCGACATCAGGTCGTTCTGTACCTTGCACGTAATCTAATTTTCCGAGTGCTCTTAACCAATTTTCAAACATTTTTCTTCCACCTATGAAAACGGATAGATTTACGTATAAAGAGAGAAATCAGATCCAGAAGTAAAATCATCTTGAGAGACTTTTCCCATGCAATATTCCTGCAAAATCGTATTAGCATACATTGCTGTATTAAATACTTTCCGAATTCCCTTATATAATGAATTTTTCGAAATAGAACCATTCTTTTTGAGAAAAATTTGATCACTTATCTCAAATCTATTATTTTGTGCATCTATTCGGAAATATACATTTTTTGATAAAAATAATTTTCTCAAACTCATAAAAAAATGCATTTTTTTTTCCCCAATAGAATTAAGTGAATTCGCATGTTCTTGACTTATTTGAGTTCCAATTGAAATTATTATAAAATCTTTATTTTTCGGCATGAAAACATTTAATTTATTACCAGTATTAAGCCCTGGAGGGAACGCTATTAGAAATCCGAATTCTAACTTAGGATTGGATAATTTTTCCCTTAAAATACCTTCATCCAAAAGGTATTCTTGAATCAGTTCTTTAATATTAATTTTATTATCTGACATTTTTCTTCAATAAATTAAAGAGTGCAACAATAAATAAATATTTTAAACTTTGAGATGTGTATAATGTAATTTTTTTCCTCAAAAGACAGATTAATACTTACCTCTCGGCCGAACTTGAGGTTCAATACCCGCTTGTATCATTTTTTCAACATTAGCTTCAAGTTCTGCTACGGATGTACAATATAATACGTCTTGTTCTGGAAGACTTATTAGAATGGTTCCTACAATTCCCATTCCCATGATTTTATTACCCTTTCCAATGAAAGTATTGTCAATCCCCATTTTAATAGCTTGCTTACCATCTTCAAGTTCTACTAATTGAGGTTTACAAGCAGTATAACCTGGACCCACATGTTGAAGCAAATAATTCATGAGGGCATAATCTAACTCATCGCTAATTTCCCCTTTTTCTTGGAGAATTTTTACTATTTTTGGAATTTGTAAAGGAACTGACATTTTTTCCCCTGTTATTGTTTAATATATTATAATATTAAAAAAAAAAAAAATCATTTCCAATTTTCTATTAGTACTTTATCTACGGAATGAAGAGCACAATTATTAGCTTCCAATGTCTCTGTAATCTCTTCTATTGAAATAGCTCCTGATCCTGCAATAACGATGGTAATAGAGGTAGTCTTTTGATCTATTTCTTCTACTCTTATTTCTACCATCTTAACACCATCTAATTTTTCTAAAGTTCGAGCAAGCATGTCGATTGAGGGTTGATGTGGTTTTAAGACATCTAGATGATACTCTACACGCATGTATTAGATTACCTATTTTTATTTTATGATTTTTTTTTGTTTAATTGTATTTCGTAATAATTCTTATTTAAATATATAAATAACGTGTCTGATATTAAAATTTTATTAAGATTTAAATAAGATTTTCAATAGCTTGAATTAATTTGGATGGGATGTCCTTTTCTTCTATAATTACATCTGCTATATTTAGACTATCCACTTTAGCCATTTTAGAATGAATAGCTATAGAATGGGCACCTACTTTTTGTGCTCCTTGGATGTCTCGGAAGTGGTCTCCTATTACAATAATTTGAGTTGCTTTAACATTTAACTGATTACAGATATAATTCAAGTGTTCAGGATGAGGTTTCGGATTATCAATCGAGTCTCTCCCAGCTATAATGTCAAAAAAATGCAATAATTGTACTTTTTCAAGTGAAATTTTTGCATTAATAGTATGATTGTAAGTATATATCGCTTGTTTTAATTGTTGTCTTTTAATATACTTGAGGACCTCATCAATCCCTTTTATCATTGAAGCTTTTATTGCCGCTTCTTGTTCTATTGCTATTACTTTTTGGTCAACTTCTTTAATGATTAATTCAATCTCATTTTCTTTCATTCCTCTAGACCTAAACATTTTTTTAGCCTTTTGCATCGTGTCAACAATTCCGGTTTCTAGAGAAAGGATATCATCAGGGATCCCATAATTCTTTAAGATAGTAAAAGCTTCTTTACGAGCTCTTAAAAAATCAATTTTAAAGTCTATAAGTGTCCCGTCTAAATCCCATATAACTGCTTTAATTAAATTTTTTACCATTTAATACACCAAGTCGGAATATATGGGCCCTTTTGGAGTCAGTACTGACTTTTTCAACTTAATTTCACCTATATTATAACTTCCAAACTCCTTTTCTTTATTCTCTTTAATTATGTTTTTAAAACTTTCAAAAGTCTTGTAATCGATTCTTTTTTTATTTAATCTCCCAATTGTTAGATGTGGTTTAAATTGTGGTCTTTTATCCCTTTCTAGATTTAATTTTTTATTTAACAGGTCTTCAAGTGTATCCTTAATTGTTTGGAGCAATGATATATTACCAATTAATTTTACCCATATTATAGAAAATCTATTAAACTGCCCAACTCCTTTAAGATCATACTTAAAAGTCTTTCCTTGAAAAAATTTTTCATTTACTTCTTTGATAATATCAAATATTTTTGGCGCAAGTGATTCAGTAATATCTCCTAAGAATTTTATAGTCATATGAAGATTTTCAGGTTCAACTGTTTTGATTTTTGGTTGATTTTTTTTAATCCGCAAGGAAAAATCCTTGATATTATCGATTGTTTCTTTATCTTTCAGTTCTATGGCAATGAAACTTCTAATCATTTTCTTTTTTCTCTTTTTTTCGCATTTTCACGTTCTTCTGTTGTTCTACGATTACATTACCAATGAATTGGGTTGTTGAATATGCAGATTCTGCTTCTCCAAGAGTGACACCATCCAAATCTTCTTTTATTTTCTCAGCCTCTTCAGCAGAAAAAGCCATTTCCGTTTGAACATAATCAGTAGCACTCATTTTATGGCGTTTTGTTCTTAATTCTGCTCTCTGGAGATAGTAATGGCTAGTCATGTGCAACACGGTCCCATCATCTCCATATTTAAAAGTAATTACAATAGGAGCTTCACCATATTTTTCTTCCATTTCCTTACTCGTAATTAAAACTTTTATTTTCTCCTTATCTATGATCTTGATCGGATAGGAAGAACTTTCAAGCCACCATATTGGCTCCTCCTCAGCTTTAAATAATCCTTCTAAAAATTTATTATCCTTGTCAACAACTTGTACGGCAACACAATCATCCCCCGTTGGATGTTGATTATACTGGATAAATTCAGGAAATATTTTTTCAAGAATATTTAACAAAGCCCAATCAGTCGTGAATAAGAATCCTCCCCTTTTAACAAAGTCTTTTATTTTATCCAATCCTTCACTTATGTTCCCCGGACAATTAATGATTAAAATTTGCTCTGGTTTCAATTCTATTTGAGCAACTTGATAGGGTTGAATTAAAATATAAGGAACCTTGATTAAATCTAAAACGAGTTCAATCTTATCATATTCTCCAGCAACAATAATGATAGATGAATCTTTTACTTTATCTAAGAGTTCTAAATCTTCGGGTCTTTCTTTTTCCATCCTTTTTCTCATAATTTTTGAAGAAGCTTTATAAGCTTGCTCCATGTTTTTAAAATCTCCCATTAATGTCACCATATTCCTTTTTAAAATATAGAAGAAATCAATGTTTAAATAATTAAGTAGATTGAAGCAAACAGATAAATAGGTAAATTGAACTACTAATAATGTTAGAAATTCAATAAAAACTTGAAAATATGTAAGGAATTGATAAGATATGGATGTGGATAAATCACATGTTTATGAAGAATTGAGGGCACATATAGATACATTTCCAATTGGATTTCCTACAACTAAATCAGGAGTGGAATTGGAGATTTTAAAATATCTTTTTACACCTGAAGAAGCAAAAATAGCTTCTAATCTCAAGTTTTCTTGGTCTAGAGATCTGGAATCCTTAAATACAATTTATGAACGCATGAAAAATACTGGAATTTCACGTGAAGAGCTAGAGACAAATTTAGATAATATGATAAAAAAGGGAACGATACATTTTAAAAAGGAGGGAAATGATAAATACTATTCAAATGCCCAGTTTTTGATAGGAATCTATGAATTTCAAGTAAATAGGCTTAATGAAGAATTCCTTAAAAACCATTTTAAATATCTAACAGAAGGTATGGGTATGGAAGTATTTGGAACGAAAATTCCTCAGTTTAGGACTGTTCCTGTAGAAAAAAGCATAACACCTGAACATCACGTTCCAACCTATGATCAACTAAAAAAAATAATCGAGACTGTTGAGGGTCCTCTCGGTGTTATTGAATGTATTTGTCGTCAAGCCACTGATTTATTAGGATCTCCGTGTAAGGCAACAAATAGACGCGAAATATGCATGGGATTTGGCCCAATGGCTCAATTATATTTAGAAAGAAGAGAAGCTCGTGAAATTTCAAGAGAAGAAGCATTAGAAATACTAAGGAAAAATGAACAAGAAGGTTTAGTTCTTCAAGCAGGTAATTCCCTAAGACCACACTTTATATGTAGTTGTTGCGGTTGTTGCTGTCCAGTATTAAGAGGTACTAAAAATTTCCCTCGTCCAGTTCAGTTCTTCTCTGCTAACTTTACAGCACAAGTAGATGCAGAGTTATGTTCTGGATGTGGAACTTGTGTAAACAGATGTCAGATGAACGCGATTAAGATAGTAAAAGATGTCTCTAAGGTAAATTGGAAAAAATGTATTGGATGTGGTAATTGTGTGCCAACCTGTCCTGAGGAAGCAATTTCTCTCAAGAAAAAAGAAAAAGAGATTGAACCTTATCCTACAATGGATGCATTATATGATGGTATACTTGAAAAGAAATTAGAATTAAAGGGTAAAAACTAACAATATTTTTTTTTAATTCATTATTCAAGGAATATTAATTTCTTTCTAACTTAATCGAACAATCATCTTCGTTAGCACAACCACCAAATCTCGTTCCTTTTATTTCAGATTGGCACTTTGGACACATTGATTTTCCATTATACTCACCTTCTCCTTCGAATTTGAATGAAGTGATAGTGCTACAAATTATGCATTTCTCCATTGTACCTAAATTATAATTAGAATTTTACTAAATTTAACTAATTTGAAATACTTTTTATCTTTTGATCCAATTTTAATAAAAAAAAAATAAATTAAATACATCTTATATCTTAAAAAAATATTGTAAAATAATTCAAAAAGAGTGATAAAAAAATGATTATAAGCATGCATTCTCATCTAATTCATAAAAACATGTGGTCTGAAAAGATTTTCAGTTCATCGATCAAGCTTATCGCAAAAGCTTTAAACCAACCAATTGAATTCGTAGAAAAGACAATGCTCCCCCAAATTACTGATGCAAATGTAAATAGATATGTAAAAGAATTGGATAACGCAGGCATTGACAAAGCTTTGGTAATGGGTGTTGACTTTGGTCTTTCGCCTGCTGGAGAAGCAAAGTGGTCAGTCGAAGAAATGAATCGCTGGGTTGCGGATCAAGTAAATGAATATCCTGATAAACTAAAAGCATTATGTGCAGTCGATCCTCGAAGAGGAGAAAAAGCAGTGGAACTGGTTGAGAAAGCAATAACTGAGTGGGGAATGGTGGGAGTAAAATTTCATCCAACAGCGGGTTTTTATCCAGATGATCCTAACTTTTTTCCACTTTATGAAAAAATCGTGGAGTTAGGTGTACCATTACATTCTCATTCCTCTTTATTTTCTGTTCCAATGATGTCTGGAAAATTTGCTGATCCGATTTATTTAGATGGGATTGCTGCAAATTTTCCTGAATTGAAAATAGTTTTAATACATTTTGGAGGATTTGAGTGGATTACTAAATGTATTACCCTAATGAGTGCAAGATCAAATATATATGCGGAATTTTCAGGACATCAATCTACGGTTAATTATTGGGAGAAAAGGTTTATTGAGGATTTAAACAGTATTTTAAACATGGTAGGAGTAACCTCGGGAGCTTTTAAAGATAAAATTTTTTTTGGAACTGATTGGCCATTATTAGAAACTGTCTTGGATAGTAAGAGATTTGTTGATTGGTTTAAAAATGTCCCTGAAAAAGCCAAAGAATATGGTATTAAAATTAAGCAAAGAGATATTAGAAAAATTCTCGGTGATAACGCTCAAAAGTTCCTACAATTTTAACTATTTATTCTATAAAGTTTAACCAAGTTTATACTAAAAAAAGAAATTATGAGTCATATTGTATTAAAAATTATCGTTTAATTTTTCCTGGCAAGTAAAAAGCATAATTCTTCTTAAATAACCTAATTTTAATAAACCTATCTATTTTTCTTGCGGCTTGAAAAATCCTCCACATGTTAGCATCACTTTTATAATATTTCTGAATTTCCATTA
Organism: Promethearchaeota archaeon; assembly: GCA_048938445.1. Classification (GTDB taxonomy): domain Archaea; phylum Asgardarchaeota; class Lokiarchaeia; order Sigyniarchaeales; family SOKP01; genus FT1-020. Next base: position 19,328 of record JBHLME010000033.1, read on the forward strand.
AAGTTAGAGGAGCAATATTAAATTCAGGTATTTCTTCTTTCAGAAATTTATTTACGGATTTAATTAATCTTGGTATTAATAGAGGTTTTTCCTCTTTATAGAAATTTGCAATTAAATCAACTAACACACGCCGAAAATCGTAATATCTATCAACAGTATCTTGAAGAAATAATGCTTTTATTAAAAATCGTAAAAATGAAGGAGTGCTCTTGAGGAAAAGAACTGCCTCCATTGCTTCTTTTCCATTAATCCTAAAAAATGGAGTGCTTGTATCTAAGTAATATAATTTCGTTGTATCATTAACTTCAATATTGTTTGGATCATAATTCTTTATAGCAAAATTTGAAATTTGACCATCTAGTCCGAGTTTCAGGGATTTTCTCTGTCTAGAGTAAGCCCATACTTTTTTTAATTCTCTCATTACGAGTATTACTAGCGTCTTAATATCATCATTATTGATCTTATGAATTATTTTATTACATACCGAATCTGGATGAATTTTTTCTTGAATGCAATAAAATTGAATCCCTCCTTGTTCATCATTAAACCACACGGTATCATAATTAGGAATGTTTAAATTGCATTTTTTTTTTAAAATTTTATTATATTCGTTATATGCCCATACATGTCTCTTGACTTGACTTTCATTGTCGAAAATCGGAATCCTTTTATATGCAATATTTTCATTGTCGCTCAATAATTCAAAGACGAGACTTATTTCTCCAAAACCTAATATTTTAATTGGAATTTTTCCTCTCTCAGGATTAACCGTATCAATGTTTTTTTCCAGTTCTTTAAGTAAATCGATGTTCATATCTGTTTTTAAAATAATTTAAGCTTTATATTATATAATGAATAACTTATTGTATATTAAAATTAAATGCATTTTGCAAAATACTTTTTAAAGAATTGTTATGGCACGTCCCCTTTGGCTTGTTAACTTGGTTAAAAAAGCCTTTCCTAGCATAAAATTTTTAGCTAAGTTAACGAATGTACCAATAATAGGGAAAGTATTTGATTTTTTTCTTTTTGAAGGAGATGATATTTTCTACCTACCACAAGATAAAATCATTCCAATTGATAAAACAATTGAAACTCATGATGAATATGTTCTACCATCTCAAGTTCTAGAATACTTTGTCAAAAAAGCAAATTATCATTGGATAATGGATTTTTGTATCTGTCGTTCAAGCATGGAATGCAAGGACTATCCAATAAATTATGGTTGTTTGTTTTTAGGTGAAGCAGCACTTGGAATTAATCCACAATTAGGCAAACGAGTTTCAAAAGAAGAAGCATTAGCATACCTTAAAAAATGCCGCGAAGCAGGATTGGTACATTTGATCGGACGTAATAAATTGGATACTCAATGGTTAGGAGTAGGTCCTGGAGATAAATTGATGACCATATGTAATTGTTGCCCATGTTGCTGCTTGTGGAGGATCTCACCCATTATAAATCCAAAGATTGGGAGTAAAGTAAAAAAAATGCCAGGAGTAAAAGTAGAAGTTAATAAAAACTGTATCGGATGTGGAATATGCTCTAATGGAATTTGCTTTACTGATGCCATTCAATTATATGAAGGATGCGCATTTATTAGTGATGAATGCAGGGGATGTGGTCGTTGTGTTTCTGTGTGTCCCCAAGGTGCAATAAAATTAACCTTAAATGACAAAAAATACATAGAAAAAACGATTAAAACAATTTCAAGCGTGTTAGATGTGACTTGAAATATAAAGATAACTATAATTCCTTAAATAATATAATTTAAGCTTTTTATTGTTTAATGTGTAATATAGAGTATATTGAAGTAAAATCATTAAAAAAATATACATCAAGGAATTTATATGATACGTCCGCTCTGGGTTGTTACGCTAATTAGAAAAATATTTCCAACTATTAAATTCTTATCAAAGTTGACAAACTTTCCACTCATCGGCAATATAGTTAAGATCTTCTTATTTAAAGGGGATAATTCTTTCTATCTTTTACAAGATAAAGTCATACCGATTGACAGAACAATTGAAACACACGATGAATATATTTTACCATCCCAAGTACTAGAATACTTTATAAAAAAATCAAGGTATATATGGAAAATGAACTTTTGCCTATGTCGCTCAAGCATTAAATGTAAGGATTATCCAATTGATTTTGGTTGCTTGTTTTTAGGAGAGGCAACTCTTGGAATTAATCCTCAATTCGGTAAACATATTTCGGAAGATGAAGCCTTAGAATATCTTAAAGAATGTCGTAAAGCAGGATTAATACATTTTATAGGACGAAATAAATTAGACTCCCAATGGCTTGGAGCAAATCCCGGAGATAAACTGATGACAATTTGTAATTGTTGCCCATGTTGTTGTTTATGGAAAAACGCATCTATCATAAATCCTTTAATCAGTAATAAAATACAAAAAATGCCAGGAGTTACAGTAGAAGTAAATGACAACTGTATCGGATGTGGAACTTGTATTAAAGTAAAGTGTTTTGTTGATGCTATACAAATAAAGAAAGGACGTTCAGTTATCAGTAGTGAATGCAGGGGTTGTGGTCGTTGTGTTTCTGTGTGTCCTAATGGTGCGATTACATTGACCATAAATGATAAGGAGTATATAAAAAAAACGATATTATCAATGTCAAGCGTGGTGGACGTGACATGAAAAAAAATTTAAAAGATTTCAAGAAGACCTTTTAAACCTTTCCTTTTAGGATTAATTGCATTATGAGGACATAATTCCATACAACAAAGACAAGAGATACACTTTTGTCTATTAAATGACGGAAACATATTTGGCTGAAACTTGATGGCTTCTGCTGGACATATTTGAGCGCATTGACCACATTTTTTACATTTAATCTTGTTTAATTCGGGTATTTTTTCCATCATTCTATATGCAATATTTCCTGTAAGTATGCTAACGAATTTAGTCAAAAATTCATTAGGGACATTAAATCTTGGTGTGATTTTTTTAGCATAGTCTAAGGTCAGTCCTTTAAATTCTATTTCATTAATATTTGAAACTCCAAGTTGGCGCCTAATTGCACTTTTTATGTGAGGGACGTGAATTCCCTTGAATTTTCCAATTTCTAATGCCACGATATCTAATGCCAACTCATCTGTACCAGCTAAAATTAAATCCCATTTATTCATATTTCCTGAGCTTGGTCCCATTGATCCGTCCATTACTAATTGTAAATCATAGATAGTCATTCTATTTGGTTTATTTCTAACTACCCATGAGAAATTATCCGCAATTACTTCTCCAAATTGGTCAGCAGTTTTCCCGAGTAAGTGAAATTTTGCTTTCAAGCCACCAGGAATAATTCCCCAATAATTTTTTATTGCACCTGTCATAGTCGCTTCGGCATGGGTTTTTAATCTAGGTAGATTGATGAGGATATCACTCTCTTTGACCATTTTTGCGATGAAGGAATCTTTTAATTTAATTGCTCCATCAATGCTTTCCTTAATCGGTGGTTGACTTTCGAAATCACTAATTTCAATCCCATAATTTTCACAAATTTCAAACAATCCAATTTTTTTAGCAACACCAATTGCGGATTCATTGGATTGTCCTGGTGAATCCCCGATAAGTATTTTTTCCAAGGGGATCTTTTTTTCTTTAAGATACGATAGGATTCCATCTACGAAGGATGGATTGGTACAAGCATTTTTATTACCAGTAAGTAGATTAGGTTTTATTAATATTGAATTAGCATTTGAAAAATTAAATGTTAAATTATCTTCAATTAATATAACAGCTTCTTTAACTGCATCTTGTATGCTTTTGTAATCTTTAACATTTACTATACTAATCTGAGTTAACATGATTATCAAATAAAATAAATCATTCCCAATAAACGTTATTCTTTTTAAGATTCTCAAGTCGCGTTCTTAATTTTAATGCTGCTGCTGCTTGGGTAACCTCCTTAATGCTATGAAAGACAGGAATGTTTGCAATTTCTAAGGATTCAATAATTAACGAGTACTTTGGAACATATGGAATAAAACATATTACAGGTTTCCTTTTTGATGTAATGATATTTGCAATCCTGCGTCCTATTTGAAATGAAATGTTAGGAGGATATGGTAATAACAATAACAATATACATTCAATTCGTTCTATATCTGAAAGTACTTCAATTATGTTTTCAATGTCCATATCCAATACAGAACCAGTTAAATCAATGGGATTATTAAAAGAAGCAATACCTCTTGCCACGGGATTCAAGCTTTCTTTTAATCTTTTTTTCTCATCTTCTGAGAATTGAACTGCTTTAAGACCATATTTAGAGATTAAATCTGAACAAATGACCCCATGACCTCCAGATACTGATAATATTGCCACGTTTCCATAAGTAATTGTATTATCACCGAAAGGTTTCTTGCGTTGAGAAAGAACATCATAAACTTTTAAATATGTTAATAATTCCCCCTCACCTTTAGGTTGAATGATAAAATTTTGTTTAAGTGCTGCTGAAAGAATTTTCAAATTACCTGCAAGTGATGCTGTATGAGATTGCGTTGCAATCTTTCCTTGCTCAGTTACTCCCCCGAAAAAAGAAATTACAATATCTTTTGACTCGCGAGCAGCTTTTAAAAAATTTCGAGCACGGCCATCTTTAAAACCTTCCAAATAAAAAGCGATATTTGAAGTTTCTTGATCTGTTTTACTGAAATATTCAAGGAGCATCGTTTCATCTACAACAGCTCTATTACCTATTGAAACTGCTGTTGATACTCCAATATTTCTCTCTTTAAATTTTACAAAAAATTGATCGATTAAAAAACCTCCGGATTGGCTAATTAAAGCCACTGAGCCTTTTGGAGGTCGAGTTATGCGTTCAGTAGGAAGAAAAATAGTGTCAACTAAAGGAGGAGCATAAACGCCTATACAATTAGGACCTAAAACAGCAATATTATTATCGAAAGCAATTTTTGATAATTTTTCTTGACGCTCAATTCCTTTACCTCCAATTTCAGCGAAACCACTGCTAATAATAACAGCAGCTTTTATTCCTAAATCAACACATTGCTCAATATATTTTATAGTATCATCTGCATTTACAGCTATGATAAGTACATCTGGGATTTCAGGCAATTCATCCAATCTCGAATGTAAACTCACACCTTCTAATTGCCCCCCTTCTGGATGAATCCCATATACTTTTACATTCATTTCATATTCGTTTTTTAAAAGAATGATTCGTCCCGGACTCAAGGGATTCCGCTTGCTAATACCTACTACGGCCATACTTTTTGGTTTAAATAATTTCTCTAAATTCATTAAGATTCATTTTTTTATTTTTTTTAATTTAATTATTGCTTTTCTTATTCTTTCAGTAATCTCATCAACATCTTCTTTTGTTATTATTAATGGAGGCATTATTATTAACGTATCGGGTTTGTTACCTGAATAATTTTGCAGAACACCTTCTCTTATTATAGAAATCATGGCACGTAGAGCATCATTTTCATCATTAAATTCCATCCCCCACATTAACCCTCTCCCTCTCACGTTTTTAATTAAATCTGAATTATCTGTGGCAATTTCTTGTAAAGCTTTTCCAAATAAATTTCCCATTTCTTTAACATTTTCTAAAAAGTTTGGATCAGATTGAATATTTAACATCTCGAGACTAATTGCGCATCCTAAATCCGAACCACCAGTAGTTGAGATATGAATAAAAGGATCTTCTTTAAAAACTGCCTTTTCTATAAAAGGTTTATAGCTCGTGGTTGATAATGGATAAATACCCGAACTCATGCCTTTACCCAAAACCATAAAATCAGGAATAATTTTTTCATTTGGATATAATCCTCCATAGATTGCCCAAAATTCACCCGTGCGTCCAAGTCCGGCTTGAACTTCGTCAATTATCATCATTATGCCATTATCATCACATATCTCTCGGACTTGTGAAAAATATCCTTCAGGGGCAATTAGCACACCTCCCGTTGCTGGAATTGTCTCAAATATAATGCATGCTATTTCATTAGTGATAGCTTTTCTTAAGGCATCAGCATCTCCAAATGGCACCTGTTTAAATCCAGGAGGGTTCCATTTGAAGTTATCTTTAAAGCTTGGATCTCCCGTTGCTAAAGCAAATCCAGTATGACCGTGATAACCTCCTATCGCAGATATACATCCATTTTTCTTTGTATAGGCAAAAGAAAATTTTATTGCAGTATCTACAGCTTCACCACCACTCACGCCAAATGTAGTCTTGGTAATTCCAGGAGGCATCAATTCAGCTAATCGCTTTCCTAATAACGCTCTTTGTTCCGATAAAAGCATGTGATCCCCTAAATCTAATCCTCCTTCTAAAGCATCTTTAAGGACTTGAATAATTCTTGGATTCCTATGACCTAAGTTGAAAACTCCTCCACTTGAACGGCAATTATAAATGTCCAATTGCGGTTCTGATGGTTCAACCCCCTCCAACGACTTGATTTTGAGCCCTCCTCTTTCACCTGGAATGATTCCAAGACCAAATCCTTTAAAGAGTGTGGTTTTTGGTCCGTTCACGTGTTTAGCATAAAGTTTTAATAATTCCTTTTGAGGGAGAGTACCTATAAATTTCTTTTTCCCCATAGAATAAAAATAAGAGAAATCCTATTAAAAGTTATTTCATCAATGATAATTTAAAGATTAAAAAATAAGTTAACAATTTTCGAATTTTATGCCACAACATTCACATAAAGTATCAAGATTTTCAACATAATTTAACATGGATTCATACCATTTTTTTAATAATTTTTTTAATTCTTTTTTTATTAATTCCATATCTTCTGCATTATAGACATAAACATATCCTTTTTTATTTGAATCATTCAATTTTTTATATTCAACGTATTGCTTCATTGATATTGATTTACGCTTAATGATCTTTAAATCAGATAAGTTTTGTAATGCTCTTTGAACAGAGCTCCTATCCATATCAAGAAATTTAGCCAATTCAGCTGTTGCTACGTCCTTATTTTTCATCATGTATCCAAGTATTTTTGATTCAGTATGATTCAATCCTAAAATGCATTTGAATAATCGCAAACTTGAAAATATTTCTTTATTTTCAAGTATTTTATCAATTTCAATATCTTTGAACTCTTCTAACTGCTTACCTATGATTTCCATTTTATTCCATTAATTTTATTGAATTAAAATAATATTAAAAAAAAGTCATATAAAAATTAAGATTTTATAGACTCCAAGTAATCCTTTAGCATATCATAACTCAATGCCCCTACAGCTTGTTGAAAAACTTTTCCATCTTTTATGAAAAGGGTTGTTGGAACTCCCGTGATCTGATATTGCATTGCTAATTGGCGATTCTCATCAACATCAACCTTTGCAAATATAAAATCATTGGAGTATTCTCCTTGAAGTTTTTCGAAAATTGGAGAATAAAACTTACAAGGACCGCACCATACAGCAGTAAAATCAATAATTATGACCTTACCAGGATTTTTTGCTACCAATTTTTCATATTCATCATACGTGTGTAATTTTACAATGGAAGCAGGCATTGCCGTCTGATTCATTAATTCATTTGTTTTTTTCAACCTAATCGTCTCTAATTCATTATCCGATTTTTCCATTCTATTTTCACTTCATTCCTCTTTATTTATAGTTGTGTAAAATAAATTCATAACTTAATTAAAATAAGTCAAGAACCATATTTAAAGGTGTTTATTATGAAAAATAATTCATAACTAAACACTAAAAATTAATAAAAAAGTAAATTATTAAATAAGACCAGCCATATCCTTACAATCTTCTGCTATTGTTATCATATCTTTTATTTTATCTCTCTCGTCATAATCTAAATTCTCAATTAATAATTTCGCTTGTTTGATTATTTCATTCTTTTTCAACCATGCTTCATGAGCTATAGCTATATCTTTCTTTAAATACGCATTCATAACGTCTTTATAATAATCATATATCTTTTTAAAGAAAGCTTCAACATTTTCATTGATTCGTAAATTCTTTAAAATAGTACCAATATCTTCAATTTTTTCACAAAACATTCTCAAATCCATTGCTTCTAAAGGAGTAAATTTTTGATTATCATCAGAGATGTAAATTCCCGTGCGTAAGTAGGTCCGAATGTGAGTTACTAATATGAAATAAAAACGCTGTAATTTTTTAAAATCTTGTTTCAAGTCAATATTTGCTCGTTCTAAGAGATTATCGAACATGTCACATATTAAAAATAACAACCTTTGAATGATTTTTTTTGTAGGAATTTTTTTATACCCAAAATTTTGAATTACGATTCTTTGTCGCTCTTCTTCGATAATTTCAGTATTAGGAAGTCCATCAACAAACCAACTTATTTCATTGCGGATCTTTTTATCAAATTCTTTATCAGATCTTATAATAACAGTTTCAATTCCAGATAAAATAAATTTACTCATTTCTCTTGCTACATATTTACTTGAATTGAGGATTATTTCATTTTTTAATTCATTTTCTTCTTGTTTTAGTTTTGGAGAAATCAGTAAAGTTCCATCAGGACGGATATCTATTGCCACGGAGGATTCTTTTTTAAGGCCAAAATTTTTTGTCCATACTTTTGGCAAGCTAACGAAAATTGATCCTCCTAGATTCTGTAGTTTACGATAGATGCGATCCATATTTAATAATTAACTAATCAATATTTAAACTTTTATATTAACTTTAAACATCCTTTAAATGTTTATAGATAATCTTTAAATTTTTTCGAAATCATCAATAATTCAGAGCAATTACAGATAATTGGAGAAATTTAATGAAGTATCATTGGATAAAAAAGTATAAAGCACTAGTAGTAGCATTATTCGTTTTTGTATGTATTGGAATTTGTTTTAATATCATTTATATCATAGCGATATTTTCACAGCAACTAATCGCAAAATCTGAAATATTTATTGAATTGTTATTTTCAGGTATATACTTTGGAGTATTTACGGGATGTTTTATTCTCTATTATCAATATTTTAAAAAAAATAAAAAATGGTTTACTGTTAAGAGTGCTTTAATAGTTGGTTTTATAGTTTTTACTTTTTTTGCATTTTATTGTAATGCAATTTATATTGTGATACCATATTCCGCGGGTATGCAAATCCAGCTTGAAACCATTTCAATATATTTAATTTTAGGGATATTTTTTGGAATAAGTTCAATATTTTTGGTGAAATTTGGTTCATGGTTCAAACCAAAAAATTATGATCCTGAGACATATAAAATACCTTTTAAAGGAGCAGTCTTGCTATTTCTATTTGTTTTTTCATTTTTTGCTATATGTTTTAATATTATTAGCATAATAGTCTCCCAAAAGATTCAGATTGAATACATTTTATTTATATGTTTTTTAGGATTGTTTGCAGGGATACTTGCTCCGTTGATATTTTTAGTTGATCCTGATGATTTACCTATATTTGATTTATTTGATTGATTTTTTTATTATTTAGCAATTAATCAACAAGAATATTTTTCAAGTTAGAAATCACCCTTCACTTTGATGTTGGTAAATCTATTTATGATTCTGAACTTTTTTTCTCATTCATACTAAGAATTTATTATTCTATTAAAAATAAGGAAGAAAATAATCGAGGAAATAGTCGAAATCAGGGAGATCTCAGAAATCATACCCACATTTTTTACACACATGTTTCTTCGCGTACATCGGTATATGTCCGACATAGCTAAGTACTTTTGACTTGTCTTCTTCAGAACGAATATCACTGCCTACCGCACCACACATTGGACATGTCAATCGTTCTTCAGTATGAAAACCGCCTCCTCCTATTTCTGGGGGTTTTAACTCGCTTAATTCAGCTTCAACTTCGGTTAACTGAGAGGTCTTTTCTTCAAGAGTTTTTTCTTTTTCACTAAGAGAATTTGTTAATTCTTCAACTTGATTTGATAAGTCGTCTATTTGTGCTTGTAATTGCGTTTTTTCACTTTCTAAAGCAGTAGTTTTTCCTTCTAAATCTTGGACTTGAGATTTTAAGTTATTTAATTCACTTTTAAGCTTTGAATTTTCCATATTAGCAGAATTTAATTCTGTTTTTGTGGAATCTAATTCATTTTTTGAAGAATCTCTATCCGCTTTAGTCTCATCTAGCTCAGATTTTAATTTAGTGATTGTTTCATTAGATTCTGATAATTTTTTTTCAAGATCATCTATTTTTGTTAATTCATTTTTTAAGGAATTAGCTTCATCTGATAATTTATTAACTTTATTTTCACTTGCAGAAAGTTTAGATTTAGTCTCTTCATGATTTTTTTTTTCACCATCAAGAGAAGCTCGTGTTATCTCAAGATCATCTTTAGTTTTGCTAAGGGATAATTCAAATTGAGCAATTTTTTTTTTTGATTCAGAAAGTTGCCGTTCTAAATCATTCACTTTAGCTCTTAAATCCAGTAGGAACTTTCCTTCTACGGAAATCTTCTTGTCAGGCCTTTCTTCAGCCTTCGACCAGTCTAATGCCATGGTTTTCACTCAATAATTCAAGTTTTTTTATATATAGTAATGAACAATTTTTTATAATTTTTAATTATATGATATATTAAATTATTTTCTTATATATTTAAGCACTTTAAAAATTAGCATGTAAAATAGAAAAGGAATATTATTTTTATAATGCTAGTTACTGAAAAATAAATAAATCGTGTTAGAAGAAATGGATAAAATTAAAGACGGTGATATTGAAGTTGAGTTTTTATCAACATCGGGAGTTTATAAGACTTCGTTTACATTAATCATCATCTTACAGCTTTTATTTGGAGGATTACTCGTTTTAATAATAAATCTATGGTTCTATAATCATCTATATATATTACTGGTAGGAAAACCATTTATTGGATTTGATGTTCCTGTCGCATGGTGGGAATGGTTACTCCTTCCTATTAGCATATATTTAAATCTATTTTTATTTTCCTTCTCTATTATTTTATTTTCAGTAGTTATTTTTAAATTTTTAAATTGGCGTAGTCCTCCTCGAGAAGGCGTGTTTGAAAAGGGAAGTAAAGACTGGAAGTACATGCATAGAAGATTTTGGACAGCATATCTTCCAATTTGGTTAGTAAGGGCATTACCTCTCCCTTGGTTGGATATTGCAGTCTATAACTTTCTAGGAGTAAAAATAGGTAGGGTTGTAGTAGCATATGAAGGGTACATAGATCCTTTATTCATTGATATTGGCCCTCAGACCATGACTTCACTTCATATTTGTATTTTTTCTCATTTAATTTATCATGACAAGGTAATAATAAAAAAAATAAAAGTAGGTAAAAACTGCATAATTGGACCTCACACGATTTTATTTCCGGGATCTACTTTAGAAGATGGGGCAATACTAGGAGCAAATAGTTATACTAGTATAGGCCAAAAATTAGAAGGAAATCTAATCCATATTGGACGTCCAGCTAGTATTAAACTACCACTGCAATCTTTAGAAGAATCTAAAAAAAAAGTTAATAAGATTCTTATAACCAAAAGTGATGATGCCTCTAAAATAAACCAAACTCAAGGAGATGAAGATTAAGAATGTTCCAACCAGCAAGTCTAAAAGGAGATTCACCCACACCTATCGATGAGAGAATTAGAAAGAAATATCTTTTTCTTTACTTGATCATCATAATATTAAGCTTTATTCCTTGTAGTATATATGAATACGCTTATTATATCCTTCTATGGAATGAGGTATTTATTGGTATTTTTTTTTTCCTTTTACCGTTAAACATGATGCTTTTAATATATATTTTGCAATTAAGTGCTATATTGTTTTCATTTCTGATTTTAAAAATAATTAATTTAATCCATAAACCAAGAGAAGGAGTTTTTAGAAGGGATCCCCATGATAAAGATTATTTTTTTTGGAATTTAAGGAATATTGTTAAAAAATGGCCTCTTTTTATTGCGGCTACAAATCCTTTCCCGTGGTTAAAAAATCGTTTTACTCTTAGATTTTTTGGAGTGAAAATAGGAAAGAAATGTTTATGTGATGGAAGTTGGATATCTTCTGAATTTGTCACCATTGGAAAAAATTGTATAATTGGTATTAGCAGTACAATCTTAACTTTTGGAATTGAAGCGGAAAATTTTATATTAAAGAAAATAATAATTGAAAATAACGTAGCACTTGGTGCTAAATGTATTCTCTTACCAGGAACAATCATAAAAAAGAACGCAAAATTGTCAGCCTATTCTAGCACTAAATATGATGATATTTTAGATGAGAATTTGGTTTATAAAGGAATTCCTGTAAAATTAAAGGAAGAAAAAAATGATTGATACAACTGTAAAGATAGATAAGCGACTTGGTGTTCGAAAAAGAATTGTAATCGTATCCGATACACATATTACACCATCTGGAACTGAATTTAATGAAAAAATTTTTGATAATGGTATTGAAAAAATAAATAAAATTAAAGATGTAACACTTTATTTACATCTAGGAGATATAACTCAAAATGGAACCCTTTTGGATTATGATTTTGCATACAAAAAGAGCAAAAAATTTCAACCACAATCGAAAGCTGCTATTGAATACATCCTAGGAAATCATGATGCTTTAAATGTGGGATATTTATTATTTGAAGAAATATTTGGAAAAAGACATTTTGAATACGAAGATGAGGTATTATATATAATAGGAATAGACAGTACAAAACCAGACTTACCTGGGGGGGTTATTCACCATAATGCCATTGATGCAATTAAAAGACGATTAGAAATCCCTGAAAGAGAAAAAAAGATAAAAATTGTATGTTTTCATCATCAATTAATTCCCATACCTAATACCGGGAAAGAAAGATCTGCAATTGATGATTCTGGCAACATGCTTAAAATGCTACTTGAACAAAAAGCAGATTTAGTATTGAATGGGCACAGACATATTTCAAATCTTTATACTCTTAGTAGTACTGAAAAAGACTTATATATTTTCAATGCGGGAACATTTTCATGTAATAAAACTCGTTATAGGGAATTGTTCACTTATTCTGTTATTGATCTTTATGGAAATAATCTAAATTTTAAAATAGTACCCATATTAGAACCCGAATTTAAAAAAGAAATTGTTAGAAACATAAATTATTATACTCCCCGTGATATTAAAAAAAATGAAAAACCATACTGTAAATTCATTCAATTATCTAACTCTTTAATATCATCTGAATTTCAAGAGAAGGAAAAATATTTTGATATTGCAATTGAGAAAATTAATAAGATTGATGATATTGACTTGATCGTTCATGCGGGGAACTTAACTCAAAATAGTTATGAAGAAGAATTCAAGATTGCGAAAGAAAAGCTAAAATCGTTTAATTATCCCGTTCTTGTAGTACCCGGTTATGAAGATTCACGACCACCTGCTTGGACATTTTGGGATCGTTATATAGGCCCTCTTAATCCATTATTTGAAAATGAAAAAATATATTTTCAAGGAATTGATTCTACGACACCTGATTCAAATATAGGATTTGTTGGGAGAAAAAAGTTAACGAGATTTATTGAAAATGTATTAAATTTAAGCCATAAAAAAATATTTGGTGCTTGTTGTTTTCATAATTTAATTCCAACGCCATTGAGTGTCTGGCGAACAGAATTAATGGATTCCGGAGATGTGCTTTCACAATTCGCACGTTCACAAATTTCCTTAGTAATTAATAATTCTCCAAGTATATCTTTTAATGTTAAAATAGATAATACAATATTTTCAAATGGTGGTAATCTAGAAGGAACACATTTCGATCCTGTATTTTTAGAAATTGATATTTATGAAGATGGCACTTTAACACTATTAGAATATAACTTAAAAACTAATAAAAAACAAATTATTGGCAGGTATAATATAGAAATTCTACATTAATACTTACTATATTAATTATAAAAAAAGGATTTTAATAAAAATGCAAAAAATATCTTTTTTACCTCAATATAATCTAATTCTTGTAAGATATAATGAGATTTGGTTAAAATCAACTAAAGTTAAGATAAGAATGTTAAAAACTTTGATGAGAAACATGAAAAACATGTTAAACAGAGCGCAAATTCCCTTTCTTAAATATCAATTAAGTAAAGATTCAACTAGAATATTTTATTTTTTTAAAAATGAATATTTAGCAGAGGTTGTTGCCATATTTAAAAAAGTTTTTGGCATACATTCGTTTAGTCCTGCATTAAGAACTTCTAGCAATATTAAAAATATTTCAGAAAAAGCTATTGAAGTTGCTGAGCAAATTCTAAAGAATGGTGATACTTTTGCTTTAAGAGTTAAAAGATCCGGGACGCATGATTATAGTTCTAAGGATATTGCTCGTCAAGTTGGTCAAGATATTATTGATCATTTCTTGAATACAAATATTCAACTAAAAGTTAATTTAACTAATCCTGATAAGAAAATATTTATTGAGGTTAGGAGAGACTTTTCATACATATTCACTGATGTAATTGAAAGTGATTGGGGAGGGTTACCAATCGAATCAAATAAAAAAATTGCTGTCATGGATGTGGGAAGAATAAACGATTTACTCGCAGGATTCTTACTCATGAGAAGGGGATCTGAGATTTATCCCTTTCTTTTTGATATTTCTCAAGATGATAAGTTATATAACCAATGGATATTAAATTGGAAAGAAATCACAGCTTTCACACCTTCTTTTAAATTTTCCATCATGAGGATTAAATTATATGATATTCTTAAAAACATTATTAATAATAAAGTAAAGAAAGAGCATGTTTGCGGTACATGTAGAGTATTAAGATTAAAGATTCTTTCCACTTTATTATCAAATAGTAAGGAGGGTGCTTTAGAGGGAATTAGAGCTTTGACTGATGGAGTTTCCCTCACAAATTCGTCTATATGTTATGATAATATCGACTTAGATTCACTTTCACTTAATTATTTGTGCTCGGATTTTCCTATTTTTACTCCTATAATAGGATTAGATCTTACAGTTATTAAAGAAATACTCAGTAAAATATCTAAGAACCTAACCCAAATTAAATACTGTCCCTTTAGACCAAAAGATCAGGAAGTAGATGTTAATGAATTATCAAAGTTCTTAAAATCTTCAGAGACAAATAGAATAATTACAACTTGTATTTCTAAAGTAGAAAGAATTAATATAATCTAATATTGGTTTAATTAAAAATAGCTTAAAGAAAAACGATATCATGGTAAAAATCGTATTAAATTTATTGAATATTTTTCAATTAAGGACCCAACAAAAATCAATAGAATATGATGGTGACACAGTGGGAGATATTATTAAACAATTTGTGAAAGAATTTCGAGATAAACTCGATCCTGGATTGCTTGATAAAAAGAAAAAAAAATTAAATAAAGGAATGTTGATTTTATTGAATGGACGAAACATAGAATTTCTTGATAAATATAAAACGAAATTAAAAGTTGAAGATAAACTTTATGTTTCAGTTCCATTAGGCGGAGGATAGTTTTTTTATATCACTAAACTCTACTTTTAGGTAAATGAAATAATTTATAAAGTTCTAATTCATATTATTTCTAGTAATTTTTATTTGATAATGTGCAATGTTAGGTTTGATGGTTTCATGACGAATAAACTTATATTTGTTGGGCTAGATAATGCAGGGAAGACCAGTATCATCACGGCAATCACAGAAAGATTTGGATTCGAAGAGGACGTAATGAATTTAATCCCCACTAGAAGAATTGACAGGGATACCTTCTCTTTTCTAGGTTTAGAATTTTTAAGATTTGATATGGGGGGTCAAAAACAATATAGGGAAGATTATTTGAAATTTCCAGAAAAATATTTTACTGGAACAGATTTAATATTTTATGTTATTGATGCACAAGACTATGAAAGATATATTGAATCAATTGACTATTTAGATGAAATTTTGTTATTTTTCAAGGAAATCCAAGAGAATCCTCCTATTGCCATCCTATTCCATAAATTTGATCCACAACTTACTAATGAAAAGGAGATAAATCAGAAAATTCTCACGTTGAAACAAGCTTTAACGAAGTATTCTCGAGAATTTGATATTTTTTTCTTCGAAACTAGCATATATGATATCAAGACGATAATGGATGCATTTTCAAGTGGACTTTCACTTCTTTTTGATAAAATGGAGATGGTTAGCCATTTATTTGCAGAAATAAGTAAAAATTATAATGCAATTTTAATTTCTTTATTTGATTCAAGGGGAATAACCATTGGGGAATATTATAGACCCCACTTACATTTAAATGAGAAATTAAAAATATATGATTTGTATATAGAAGCTCAAAAAAGAATTGTAGCTGAAAATTGTTCTCTATACGAGTTTTCTGATAAATTCGATAATGATAAAAGATTTTCTGGGGTTGTAGAATCGTTAAAGTTTGGAAAATTAGACTTTTACTTACTCTTCATCATCGAAGAGGATGAAGAAGACTTAGAAAAGACAATTGATATCTTAGATAAAATCGAGAGCGCAAAACCTCAAATGAAAAATATTATCCTCCAGATCATCCAATAAATCTTTTTTACATGGAACATCTCATTTTTTAGATTATTTTACATTAATTTTATCAAAATTAGTAGATTAATTAAAAAGAACGCAGATGGAGGGACTCGAACCCCCGAGCGCTCACGCGCACCGGCTTTCTCGGATAGAGAGGAATAAACTCGAAGCCGGCGTCTTACCAACTAGGCTACATCTGCTAGAAAAACTCTATTATGGATAAAGAATTAAAACTTTTTATATTTCTAGGAAAAATTTCTTTTCTTTCTATTATTTTTAAATTGAATTATATTCAAACAGGCACGTATATTTTCAATTTTAAAGAAGGATTTAATAGTTTTATCAAACCTTCTTCCATGTAGCGATTTAGTAATAAATTAATTGTTGATACTCGAATATCATATTTTAAAGCTATGTCTGTAGCTAATATTGCTTTCTTTTTTAAAATAGATTCCTTGATTTCGTTTTCAAGAGAGCCGGGGATGAAGGCATCCCTTTCAACTATGTCAATCTTCTTAGCTCTTCCATATTTTTTCTTCAAGTTGACCGTTGCTTTTCTTACTAATAGCTTTTCTTCTTTTTCTGACAAAAATTTATCACGAATGCCTAATGTTAAAATTAATGAGAAACTTAACAGTTTGATATTTATTAATAAATGAAATTTAATAAAATTTGTGATTTATAAGGATTTTTATTCGATTTTATAATATTTATTTGATTATTATATAAAAAAAAGAGCATGAAAAATTGAATGATAAATATGAATTTAACGTGAAGAAAAAGAGACCAGAGGAAATTTATAGAAATGCTTCAGAATACTTCAAGGGGCAAGTTCTCTCTCAATATGCTAAATCAAAAAGTATCATGCACATTCAAGAAAAAATTACAATTAGAGCTTTGGAACTTTTAGATCTCAAAGATAAAAGTGCTTTATTTTTAGATGCTGGTTGCGGTCCTGGATTCGCTTCAATCTATTTAAAAGAACTTGGATATGAGGTGGTTGCACTCGATTTAATTACCGAATTCCTTTCTTATTATGATATAAAGGAACTTAATCCCATACGTTCTGATATGTGCCTTCCACCATTTCGATCCAATACTTTTAATGCTATTATATCAATTTCTGCATTGCAGTGGATATATAGTGAAATTACTGATAAAGTAATGGAATCTAATTTGATAAATATGGTAAAATCTTTCCATATCATTTTAAAACCTAATGCTAAGGCAATTTTCCAATTTTATCCTAAAAATAATATAATAATGGAAAATATTGGAAAGATTATTGCAGATAACACAGAATTTACGGGAAATTTTATTATTGATAACCTCGACAATCCAAAAAAGAGGAAAATATTTTTATTACTGCAAAAATAACTTAAATTTTTCAATATTAAGAAATTTGAAAAAATACATGTTAAAAAAATCTAATTAGAGTTAGCTAAAAATTTATTAATCTGAATTATGATACTAATTTTATACTTTTAATATAATACAAAAAAAAAGGTATATATACTCAAGTAAC
>JBHLME010000157.1:0-8899 GCA_048938445.1 Promethearchaeota archaeon
TTTAGAATTTTAGTTATTTACACGGATGTGAATGGGAATGAAATGAATTCAAAGGATTACCTCAATTATTCAATTAAAGTAGCTGCAATTTTTGATTTTAAAAACGGTTCAATTAATAATATAATTCCAATTAAAAAAGAAGAATTATTATCCAATGATATTAAAAATTCTTTAGAAATGATAAGATCAAGCATATCAAAGACCAGAGGGTATATATCAGCAATTATGACTATAGAAAAGAATTTATTGAGCAATCTAGTTGATAATTTTATTTATAATATATCATCTCTCAATATTTTTGCAAAAATTAAAGTTTTGAAAATGCTAAAAAATGAGAGATATTTAAACATGTACCCTATAAACCCAATCTTCAAGTTAATTAGAGATTCAGGTACAATAAAACTTTTAAAATTATTAACAGCAATTTTTATTGATAAACACGAGTTTTAATTCAATAGTGTAATTTATTGTCATTTTTCATTAAATTTTCACCATTATTTTCGATTTTTTGATAAATGTACCTATTCATAAAATATAGCATTTAAATAGTATCATTCATGATAATATTTTTAAAGATAAACATGCAATTTTTTATCTATAAAATAATAAATTTGATTAAAGAAAGGTGTATTAAAAACAATGAATATCCTAAAAGGAAGGAATCAATTTATTCGGATATTATACCTAATAATTTGTATAATATTATTAATCCAATTCTTTGTTCCTACATACGTATTGTTTGATCTTGGTGATTATCTTGAGTTATCATTTTATTTTGGAGTATATATTGTATACGATCTAGCTTATTTTTCAATTATTCCTAGCTACTTCTCTTTTTCTATTGAGGCTTTAATAAGTTCCTTACCTTTACTTGCGGCATTAGTCTTGTTAATTATCTTATTAATATTATGCAATAAGTTAGAACGAGGAGGAGTTTTAGGTATTGGAATCACTAGTGCAGTTTTGATGATAGTAGGTCCACTTTTAAATGAACTAGTATTCGCAAGTTTTACTTATAATGTAGTTCGGCCGGAATATATTTATTTACTTGCGCTATGTGCCGTGATTGTAGCTTTAGGTATAATCATGATATTAAAAGAACCTGAAACTCCAAAAGTCGGATCAAGTAAAGTTAGCACTTCAGAAGTTAAAGAAAAAAATCCTGAACAACCAACTTGTCCGCAATGTGGTGCTGTGATACGAGCTGGTTCGCAATTTTGCGTGGATTGTGGAACAAAGTTTTAATTTTAACATCCTTTTTTTTATTATCTTTTTATAAAATTAGAGATATAGTATTCAATGGATATATTGCATTTATATAGAATCATTCACATTAACAAATTATAAGATAAGAAAATGAAATTCTTATCATTTAAATAAACGAGACAAAAAGAAAGATGTTTAAAATTTTCAAGGGAAAGAATCAGTTAATTAGATTGCTATATTTATTTATTTGCATTATTTTTTTATTAAAAATTATCATTCCAAGTTTTATTATTAGTGCTTCCAATCAATATCTCTCAATCTCATTTTACATTGGAGTATATATTGAAATAGATTATAGCATACTTGGGACAATTAACGTTGGATTGTATATCCCCGCTCTTTTTGGGGCAATATCATTAATCGTAGCAATAATATTTTTAATTATCGTATTAATAAAGTGTAATAAACTGAAGAAAGGAGTTTTATTTGGTCTTGCAATCTCGAGTGCAATTTCAATAATAGCGAGTCCAATAATTTTTGATATTGTAAAACTCATATTATTTGGATTAAGTGCAAATATTATCTCTAAATATTATATTTATATCTTATCTGCGATATTTATTATTTTAGGACTGATAGTGATGATTACGGAACCTAAAAAAACCCCAGATATTAGTATAAATGAGGTTGGTATTATAAATATAGTGAAGATTAAATTCTTAGAATCGCTTCATCATCAATTTATTCGCATGTTATATTTAGCTATAATTATAACGCTTATAGTTGTATTCTTTATTCCTGCATCCATGGATAATCGCTATGGTAGTACTATTTATTTTACAAGTTTTTATTATGGAATAGCTTATCGTTTTTATGCAAATCCTCCTAGTATAACAAATTTTACCTTTAGTTTTTTACATTTAGCATTAGGAATAGGTATTATGGCATTAGTATTAATATTATCCATACTAGTTTTTTTATATAATAAGTTAAATAAAGGAGCTTTATTGGGTCTTGGAATACCTTGCGCAATTATAATGATCTTAATTTCAATTATTCCCAATTTTATTGAAGATTTTCTTGAAATTTATAAAAGGTTTTATCTTTTTGATTATGATATTTTTATTCTATCTTTTTTGATTTTAGGTTTAGGACTATTTGAAATGCTAAAAGTATTACAAGCCCTCAATACTGAGAAAATCATAATAAATGGACAAAAACCAGTGGAAACTAAACCCATTTCTCCACTTTGCAATCAATGCGGAGCTGCATTAGAGAGTGGAGCAAAATTTTGCGTGGAATGTGGTAAAAAATTATAAAAATCTCATTTTTTTTTTCGATTTTAACAAAAAATTGACTTATAGCTGATATCGATATAGTGCATTTATATAGAATCATTCATGATAAGATAATTAAAGAAAATAATACTGTTTTCTTTTCTTGAACAAAAAAAAGATTGACAAAAATGTAAGGTGTTAATAATTTTCAAGGGAAAAAATCAACTAATTCGATGGGTATATTTTTTTATATGTATCATTTTTTTAGCGATAATATTTATTCCTTTCATAACTTATCATGCCTATTCTAATCGAATTTACATTTCTACTTGCTTTGGATTATATCTTCGGTTTGATCTAGATAATCTTCAACCTTTAGATATTAATTTTACAATTATAAGACTTATTTATGGTTTAATTGTTATTGGAGCACTAATATTATTAATCACAGTATTGATATTATGCAATAAATTAAAGAAAG
Source organism: Promethearchaeota archaeon (assembly GCA_048938445.1). GTDB lineage: Archaea > Asgardarchaeota > Lokiarchaeia > Sigyniarchaeales > SOKP01 > FT1-020. Next base: position 2,965 of record JBHLME010000157.1, read on the forward strand.
GAGGAATATTAGGTATTGGAATCCCTTGTGCAGTTATATTGGCTAGTTTTCTTATAATTTATCCTCTATTAAATTATGCTGAGTTCTTTTTATTTGGAGATTTTTTAGATTTTTATTTTTATGATTATTATTCTTTTGGCTTTATTATAGCGCTTGTAATTTTAGGATTATTCATGATATTAAAGGAACGTAGAATCCCTAATGCAAAGGTGAATGAAGGGAATACTTCAGAAATAATGGAATTAAAAACCAATCAAATACTGAAACATCAAACTATCAGGTTGTCTTACTTAATAATTATTGGATCTTTAATCATCCTTATACTTATTCCCTATAGTTTTGAATATTCCTCTTATTCCAATATTATTTATACTGCATTTTTCTATGGATTAGTTACTCGTATCGATTTAGATACTCTAGGATTATTAAGTCCCGGATTGGATCCTTATTTGTTAAGTAGGGCAATCCCTTTAATTGCAGCAATAGTATTATTAATCATACTTTTGGTCTTGTATAAAAAATTAAATAAAGGAGGACTATTAGGTATAGGAATCCCTTGTGCTCTTTTAATGATAATTAGTCCTACCCTTCCTCATGTTATTAGTTTGCTTAATTTACCTAATTTTTCCTTTATTCCTTATTTTTATTACATGCCTAGTTTATCTGCTGCGATTGTAGTATTAGGATTAATTCTTAAAGTAAAAGAACTTAAAATGTCAAATATGAGAATAAATAAGGTGATTAATCCAGATGAGGGAGAAATTAATCTCAAAGAGCCAACATGCTCCCAATGTGGGGCAGTAATAAAAAGCGGCGCTCAATTTTGTATAGAATGTGGAAAAGAAATTAAATAAATTAGAAAAGTATAGTTTATTAGAAAAAATATTGAATTGAAAAAAAAAAATTGAATTTTGGACTATAAAATATTTATTAATAAAATATAATATTATTTTTTATCAAAAAATTTAAAATAAATTTATAAGTCAAAAAAAAAGGTGCTTAAAAATTAAAAAATTGAAGATCTTAAAAGGGAAAAATCAATTTAGTCGGTTATTATTCATTCTAATTAGCATAATCTTGTTAATCCACTTATTTGTTCCTAATATTGTGATATATGATAATACTCAAGAAATTTACTTTATATACTTTTATTTTGGACTTAGTGTTTATTTTCCTACAAATTTTTCATACGCGCTAAGTATCCGTGATTTTTCTATATTTTCTTTCATAGGTGCTACCTCTTTAATTTTTGCATTAATTCTATTAATTATAATTATAATAAAATGTAATAAATTAAAACGAGGGGCGTTAATGAGTATGGGAATTACTACATCAGTTTTAATAATAGCTGGTCCAATTTTAAATGCAATTTTTTCACCTAATGTATCTTCCTATGACAGAAATCACTACATTCAAATGCCATTTTTTTCCCCTTCTGAAATGATATTATTTGTTATTTTTAGTCTACTTGTGGGATTAGGATTAATAATGATATTAAAAGACCTAGATATTTCATTAATCAAGACAATTAAAGGATACCATCCAAAAGGTAAAGAAAAAAAACTTGAACAAAGTATTTATCCAAAAGTTAAAGAAAAAACACTTGAACAAACAATTTGTGTTCATTGTGGTGCTTTTATGAAACCTGGCTCGCAAGTTTGCAAGGAATGCGGAATAGAATTAATAATTTAACTTTTTTCTTTTTTTAATTTATTTCTTTCATGAAAATAGTAAAATTGAATAAAAATAAGTTATTTTAAGAAACCTTTAGTTTTTAACATTTCCGCCATGAGAATTGCGCCTCCCGCAGCACCTCTCACGGTATTATGGCTAACAGCAATGAATTTATAATCAAATACCGTGTCGTTTCTTAGGCGCCCAACTGTGATTGCCATGCCCTTATCATTATCTCTATCTTTAATTGGCTGTGGTCTATTCACGTCATCTAAATAGATTATTGGTTGTTTTGGAGCAAATGGTAAATCTTGTTCTTGAGCACTTGATTTAAATTCTCTCCAAATTTTAATTATTTCATCCTGAGAAGGAACTTTTTCTTTAAATTTAATGTTAACACATGCCGTGTGGCCGTCTCTAATTGGTACTCTTGTACAATTCGCACTAATTTTAATTGAGTCATCGGGGATAATGCCTTTTTCTCCCACTTTGCCAAGAATTTTTGCTGGTTCTTGTTCGGTTTTTTCTTCTTCCCCTCCAATATACGGTACGATGTTATCAATTATGTCTAAAGAGGGAACTCCAGGGTATCCCGCGCCCGATACAGCTTGTAAAGTCGTGATGATTAATTTATCTAATTTATATCCTGCTTTTTCCAATGCATAAATAGGAGTTAAATAACTTTGTAATGAACAATTTGGTTTAACCGCTACAAAACCTTTTTTAAATCCTCTATTTTTTTGTTGAATGGGTATGACATCTGAGTGATGATGATTAATTTCTCCTATTATCATGGGAACATCAGGAGTCCATCTATGTGCAGAATTATTTGAGATCACGGGAATATCAATTGCAGCATATTTTAGTTCTATTTCTTTAATTTCGTCTTTCGTGGGCATATTTACTGCTGAAAACACAAATTTTACTTCTGGATTGACATTTTCGATGTCTTTTACATCCCGAACAATGATATCTTTTAGATAATCAGGAATTGGCATTGGCATTTGCCACTTGTCTTTTACGGCTTCAATATATTTCTTACCTGCTGAACGTGGTGATGCAGCTAAATCAACTATATCAAACCAAGGGTGACCTTGCAATAATTTAATATAATTTTGACCTACTATTCCAGTGGCACCTAAAATACCAATTTTCATTTTTTCCATTTTAACAAATTACCAATTTTTTCTTAATTTTCGTTATATAATTTATTAAAATTTTTTAATTTTATTATTTCACCCACAAAAGTAATATTTTTTCGTTCTTTTTTTTTAATATAACATAATTCATAGGTTGAAAAACACTGGATAACCCATTTCAACAATTTTTTCACATACCAAATTCCCAGAAATTATTAGATATTGCATTTAATAAAGGAATGAAAAGCTCTGCGCAAGTTTCAAAAAATGCGCCTATTTTAATTAAGGCTAAAAAAAAAGAATCCAAACGGATTAAAGTTGCAATCGAAGATTTAATTGAGAGAATTTTAAAAATTATAAAGAGCGTGCCTATTATTGAAGAATTACCTGCCTTTTACAAGGAATTAGCATCATTACTGGTCGATTCTGATAAATTAAAACTAACTTTAGGTAAATTAAATGGCATTTTACCCGTCTTAAGTAAAATAGAGAGAGAATATTTGAAGAAATTAACCCAAATTGAACAACCAAAGGAAGGTGATAGAATAAGAAGGGCCGCATTTGGAAGGATCTCTTCGATAATATATAAACAAAATGAGAACCTAGAATATCTAAATAGTATAAGAGGTAAATTGAGAGAAATTCCATCACTTGATTACACGATGCCATGTGTTGTTTGTGCTGGTGCGCCAAATGTTGGAAAGAGTAGCTTAGTAAAACAAATTTCAACAAATAAAAAAATTGAAGTACAAGAATATCCTTTTACAACCAAAAAGTTAATTATTGGACATTTAATCGTCAAGAAAAAATTTGATGAATTTAAAATACAATTAATGGATACTCCTGGAATTTTAGACCGTCCAATGGACAAAAGAAATAATATTGAATTGCAAGCGATTTTAGCTTTAAGATTAATCTCGGATTTGATTATTTTTATTTTTGATCCTACACCCTCCTCTGGATACAGTGTTGATTCTCAAGTTGATTTATATAATGAAATCAATCAAAAATTCTCAAAGAATGGGGAAATTGATGTTATTATTGTTATAAACAAGATGGATTTAGCACGTGAATCCGAGATTGAATCACTCAAAAATAAAATTAATATAAAAAATGATGATTATCTTTTAACTAATGCTCTAACTGGTGAGAATTTGGAAAAATTAATTTCTCATTTAATGGACCGATATGGTAATAAATAAATATCTTCTAGTTTAATAGATAATAATGAAAAACCAACTCATATTGGGATTAGATATTGGAGGAGCAAACACTAAAGCTGCTCTAATTTTATTTGAAAAAAATCAAATGAGTAAAACATTTTCTTATATTGAATATTTTCCATTTTGGGAAAAAAATATAAATGAAATCCCTAAAATGCTCAAGAGGATAGTAAATTATTTGATTTATAAAAACCAGTTTAACCAATTCGATTTGGATTATATCGCTATAACGATTACTGCAGAACTTTCAGATGCATTTCAGACAAAAAAAGAGGGGATAAATACAATTTTAGATGCCCTTGAAAAAGTGTTTCAAAAAGAAAAAATGTTTTTTATTAGTTCCACTAATGAATTTTTTTCTTTTGATAAAGCGAGAAAGGAGTACATTAAAATCGCCGCAGCAAATTGGGTATCTACCGCTTTATTTCTAGGTCATTTTGAATCAAAATGCATATTGATTGATGCAGGATCAAATACAATAGATATAATTCCTGTTTCCAATTCAGTTCCGATTACTAAAGGAAAGGATGATGTCTCAAGGTTATTAAATCATGAATTAATTTATACTGGTGGATTAAGAGCGACCATTCCTTCAATAACGCATTTTGTCCCCTTCAAGGGGGAAATGATTCGAATATCTTTTGAAAAATTTGCTTTAATCTCAGACGTTCATAGAATCTTAAATAACATCTCTGAACAACAATATATTAATGATACTGCTGATAATCGCTCAAAATCTATAGATGATTGTTATGCGCGTTTGTCAAGGATAATATGCGCGGATATTGACATGATTTCTCGTGATGATTTAAATAAAATTGCTGAATATATTTATCAGAAGCAATTAGAAATAATTTCAGATGAAATCAAAATTTTTATGGAAAATCTTGTTAAATTCTGGCAAGAATTTGATTTAAATTTCAAATTTATTATAACAGGATTATCTGCTGAATTTTTAATTAGAAAAGTATTAGAATCACTTGGTTATAAAAAAATTGAAATTTATGAAGAAATTACAAATATTCCCGATAAAATTAGCTCATCAGCATTTGCCGTAGCAGGTGCTTTTTATTATCATTTGAAATGATTTGGTGGGATAATGGATAATAAATCTATAATAGTAAAAATTGGAGGTAATATTCTGGAAAACAAGGAAGATCTCGATTCTACTATAAACCAACTTCAATCGCTATTGAAAAAAGGACTTGTATATAATGTAGTGATCATCGCAGGTGGGGGAACTTTAGCAAATTTCATACGGAAACTAGACCATAAATTAAGTTTAGGTGATGCATTATCTCATTGGATGGCGATTTATGCAATGGATTTTAACGGAATAGCGATACAAAAAAAATATTCTTTTATCAAGCTGTTTGATGATTTTACAAAACTAAAAGATGAAGTATCTAATTTAAAAGGAAAATCTATCTCTATTTTATTACCATATAATTATCTAAAAAAGGAAGATCCATTACCTCATAGTTGGGATGTAACTTCAGATTCTATATGTCTATTCTTCGCTAAAAAACTTGGATTTAATGAATGTTACTTGATTAAAGATGTTGATGGATTAATGATCACGAATGATAAAACTAAAAAATTAATAAAAAATGTTTCGACAGAAGAATACAAGAGATTAGTAGATTCTCAAAAATTAACGATTAAAATGTATAGTTATAATAAAATTAAAAAATCCGTGCCGATTGATTCTTTTGTGTTAACCTTAATATCACAACATAAAATTTCTTGTATTATTTTAAATGGAACTAGATTAAATACGAGAATTATCAAGTATTTTGAAGAAGCAAAAGAAGAAAATAAAAATTATTCCAAAATATTTTGAAATTTTTATGAAGACTTTTTTTAATATATGTAAACATAATTTATTCAAATCCTTTT
>JBHLME010000034.1:0-37167 GCA_048938445.1 Promethearchaeota archaeon
GAATTTTCAGAATTTTAACATTCAGTCTTGAAGCTAATTCTCTAGAAGTGAGAGGATTATCTCCAGCTATATTAAATGCACCGGGAGCATTTTTTTTCAAAGCTAAATAAAAAGCCTGGCCAATATCTTCAAACCAGGCAAGTTGAATTAGATGGTCTGGAAATATCGTAATTATTCTTTCCCCACCATAAAGTCTCCCAGAATCATTACTCATATCATGTCCTAAGAAAATATGTGGTCGAAACCATGTAAAAATTACATTAGGATTTTCTTGAATCAATTTCACAATATATCTTTCTACAATATATTTAGTTTCATTATAATAAAACCTTTTTTGCATTAATCTAATTGGATGTTCTTCAGTAAGGGGAATGGGATTATCCGCAAAAGACCCATATGCAGCGACAGAACTCGCATGAATAATTTTCTTAACACCTGCCTTAATTGCACAATTAAAGACATTTTTACTCCCATCGATATTAATAGAATGTATTTCCTTCTTAGATCCTTTAGCTCCAACTATAAAAGCCAAGTGTATAAGAGCATCATACCCTTTTAAATCCTGATCAATATTCTTATTTCTTACATCTCGTTTTTTAAAAATGAGTTTTTGAGAACTAAATTCCGGTTTTATTAAATCTAAACCTAATATTTCAGTTATTATTTCATCCTTTTCTAATAAAGGAAAGATTGCTCTAGCAAGATATGAAGATATTCCCGTGACGACGACTTTCATTATTATTCACGTGAAAACTAATCAGATAATCATGTATTTATTATATATAAGAAGAAATCCCAATTTTAATTATTTCACAAAATTCTATATTTTATCTGAAACAAGTTTATCAAGAATAGAGATATAAAAGCATGATTATGCATTCTAAGTATTGCCGAAACAAATAAAAACAATAGTGTATTATTTATAAAAACGAATTCTATTTGATTAAATAGATAGTTAAACAAATTTTTTTTTAAACATAATAACTAAAACGGTAATTAATATGTATCATATAGACGGTACTGACTATTTAAATACGCCTTATTATCATAAAACTCGTTCAGTTTGCCCTGAATGTCTACAACCTATCGCCGCCGAAATAGTTGAGGAAAATGACGAAATTTTCATGCAAAAAACCTGTAATGAGCATGGATCATTCAAAGATAAAATTTCATCTAGTGCTAAATATTATAAATGGACGCACTATGCTCAAAGAAATGAAAAAGGTGAAATTGAGTGGCAATTCCTCAAGAATGGTGAGGCCAATCCTCCCGATTGCAAATCAACTGATTTGCGGGGATGTCCGTATAATTGTGGATTATGTGATGAACATCTCTCTACCTGTCAATTAGCCTTAATAGACTTAACCAATAGATGCAATTTTAATTGTAACTTTTGTTATGCCAATGTCTTGAAGAGCGGTTTCTGGATTGAACCGACTCTAGAAGAAATCGATAGGATCATGACCCATTTTAGGAGCAAACCTTTACCTGCCGTCGCTATCATGTTTACAGGTGGTGAACCTACAGTTAGAAAAGACTTTCCTGAAATATGCAAAATGGCTAAAGATCATGGTTTCAAGGAAGTAATCGTTGCAACTAATGGTTATGGTTTTCAAAAGAAAAATGGTGGCCTTGAATGGACTAAAAAGGTACATGAAATGGGTGTTGATACTTTATATCTGCAATTTGATGGGATTAATGATATTACTTATGAGAAAACTAGAGGGATAAAAAATCTCTTCTCATATAAACAACGTGTAATTGATAATTGCCGAAAAATAGGTCTTTCATCGGTTGTTCTTGTAGGGACAATCGCGAAAGGGGTAACTGATATTGAAATTGGAAATATTATTCAATATGCAATCGATAACATTGACGTTGTTCGAGGTATAGTTTTCCAACCAGTATCTTTATGTGGTCGTATCTCTCATGAAGACATGACAAATCTTAGAATAACTAATGCAGATGTTATCAAAGAAATCGACAAACAAACACAAGGAAAGATTGGTATTGAAAACGCATGGTATCCCCTCTCAACAATCACGGAATTAGGAAGAATAATTGCATATTTGGCCGACGTAGAACCTGTAGAGTTTACATGTCATCCAGATTGTGGTTTTTCAACCTACATGGCATTAGATCCAAAAACAGGAGAAATACTACCAATCATGGAGTATTTTGATCCTTTAAAGGTTATCGATTTCGCTAATAGATTTTGGGAAAAGATAAAGCATAAGGAAAAGAAACCAATTAGTCTTTTCAGTAACATGTTTGAAGCATTAGGAGATGCAGGAAAAAGTTTAGGAGAGACTCTAGATAAAGGTTTGAACTTCCTTGATAAAACCCAATTAAGGGCAAGGTTTCTTTTAGGAGTGCTACAATATACTAAAAAACCTGGTAAATTGATGGAAATGTTTAGTAAATTGTTGATAAACGGTAATTGGGAAAGTGTAAGTGCTTTTACTCACGGGTCGTTATTGATTTCCAGCATGCATTTTCAGGACGCATATAACATGGATATAGAACGTGTTAAACGATGCATTGTTCATTTTGGTATTGCCATGCCAGATGGAAGTGTAAAAGAGTGTAGTTTTTGTACGATGAATACTATCCATCGACAAAATATAGAAAAAGCTGTAGCAAGAAAAATTACTAAAAAAGTAGAGAATGAATTTGATACAACAACTGGTATGAGATACGATGATATACCTTTGCAAGCAGGAATAGCCCAAGATGGCGGTATAAAGAAGAAAGAAGAAGAAGAAGAATCAGAGGTGACTGAATAAATGGCAGAAATAGATCCCAAAACGGGAATGAAGATCCGAAAATTAACCGAGTTAAGAAGTTCAGCCGCAGAAGAATACCAAGAAGCGATGATGAAACGAGTTAAAGAACTCCATATTCAAGAGAACAAGGTAAAAGATGTTGCTGAAAACACCATCGTCAGGTCTTTATCTACATTATTAGATCTTAAACTTAAAGTTGACGAAATGCTCGGTGATAATAAGGAAAAGATACAAAAAGCAATTGAAAACATTCTTTTAGCGTTTTAATATATTTTTATTTTTTATTTTTAATTTTATTAAAATTCTATATTTCAAAAAGGAGAAATTAGAATTGATTACTTTTAATGTTTTATTTACACTCTACACCTAATGCAATTTTAGAACCTATATAGTTAAAATTCTGAGAAAATTTTAGCTTTTATATATAACAATAAATTTATTAAAAAATATAAAAAAAAATTAATAAGATCACTTCTTTTTGATTTTTTTTTAATTTCAAAAATTTTCTGTTAAAAATGGTGAATATTAATTGAAAATAAGATTAGAAAAAAAAAACAAGCGGATTGCATTGATTTGTACTTTTCTTTCCATATTTATCCTTGGAACAATATTAATCTTTACTATTCCAGTATCAGTGAAATCAACATACGGGTTGTGGGCTCATACTTCTGATGGAGTTGATATTTCTTATAATGTATTTGAACCCGCAGGTCGAGAGGGTGAAACAAAACCTGTTGTTATTATTGGCCATGGTTTCATGGCAAATAAAGAAATAATGAAGGGATATGCGATTGAAATGGCAGTGGCGGGATTCATAGCGGTTGTCCTTGATTTCAGAGGTCATGGTCTGAGTTCAGGAATAATAGATAATAGTTTGCTTATTAATGATCTTAATGCTGTAATAGGTAAAATTACCGAACGCGCTGATGTAGATGGTAATAATTTCGGTTATCTTGGATATTCCATGGGAGGGTTTCCGGGTAATGAGATCATTAATATTTCTACGAATTTTAAATGTTTTATTGGAGTAGGAACATCCCTATACCCAACAGTCCGTAATGGAACCTCCGCAAATCATCTGAATGTTTTGATGATCCAAGCAAGATTTGATGAAGCTAATCCCATGGAACTTCTTAAATCACGAGTAGGAGAAAGGATGGGTCTTGGAGGACCGGCAGATCCTAATAAATTATATGGTTGTTTCACGGATGGTAATGCCACGATGATTTATCTTGATGATAATACGGATCATTTACTCTTGACTTGGGATCAGGATTTTATTAGAACAGCAAGAAATTGGGTTAGTAGCACTTTTCCTGAGATCACCGCTCTCGATGAGAATTTCTACGTTAATGTTAGGGGATTAATCTTGTTATTACAGTGTTTTGGGGGAATTGGATTCTTCTTCCTCATCATAGAACCACTATCTAATATAATCGTAAAAAAAAAAGAAGAAGATAAATATGTAATCGAATTGCGTGAACTTTCTATGAAGACGATTGGTATTAAAACCTTGGCTTATGTTTTAGGTCTTAGCCTCGTAGGCATGATTTTTGTGATACCGTTATTTCTCTTCATACCATTATCGACCATAGGAGTGATGTCATTATTGCTATTCGGTTCGGCATTTGCATTATTATTGATGTTCTGGAGGATTAGTAAAAAAACAGAAATCTCTATCAAATCCATGTTGAAGGGAGTAATTAAAAGGCGTAAAGGACAATTACTTAAGGAGAGTATTTTTGGGGGTATTATATTTACGATTCTTTTCCTTGTACTTTTATTAAGTATTGGTTTAAATTATTTTGCAATAGTACCATATTACATTAAACTATTTTGGGCAATTCCTTACTTCCTTGTATTCTTCTTTTTATTCATAATGGTGGGTTTAATTAGCAACGTAATAATACAACCAAGATTTACAAATGACATTAAGGGCACAATAAAAGTTGGATTATTGACTTCCACGTTAATGACCACGTATTTCATAGTCTACATTTTAGTTTTTAGCATGATTTCGGGTAACTATTTCTTTATCCTTACATTTTTTATTGCCGTTCCACTGAATCTCTTATCTGGGTTAGTCTCTGCCATATTATATCAAAAAACCGGAAACATTATTGCAGGTTCTATCGTAAGTACAATTCTTTATGTAGTCATGCTTACCACTCTAAGTCCAACCATAAGTGGTTTGAACATGCTCATAATGTTTATGACACTTTCTATTTAATATTATAATTTTTTTTTTTTTTTAGAATTTCTTCGTCGATCTTTATTATTTAATAGACTAATTTTATAATTTGTTATTAAAAATACTATTAAATTCCTTTCAAGCGAAAGGTATTAAATTCAGTTTTAATTTAAATCTTCAATTCGAGATTTTATCATTAAGGACCATTCTGATTTGATAATAATGTATAAATTAAGTACATTGCCAGTTACTATTGTTTTCATCTTAAATGGAATTGGGCATCTTTATTATGGGTATCGATTAAAGAAAAAATTCCCAGAATACCATAATTTTTACGATACGATAATGTTAGTATGCTTATGGACAGTCGCGGGAATTTTTTATCCTCTTTACTACTTAGAGAATAATCCAATTCTTAGTGGATATTTGAATATCTGCACCTTATTTATTTGCATTTTCACACCTTTCATAATATTTTTAATATTATATTACCAAAAACTAAAAATAAAAAAGAATTCAACTGTACGGGACAGGAGAACGGTTGATAAATTTATTGAAGATCATGATTTAAAAGAAATGAACAAAACTCATTCTTATAAGACTGATTTAACTCGAAAATTATTACATTTATTTCCAGCAGTAATGATCATATTCCTCTGGGTGTTTGCGGTTAATATATGGGGGACTTTATGGAATCAAGGAGATAAATGGGGCATAACATCACAAGATTTTGGTAGGATCTTGATTTTAACCGTTGGATATTCTGGAATTTTAATATTTGCTGCTTTAGATTATGTTAGACTATCCCCACTACTATTTAAACGCAATTTATTTCATTTACTTCCCGATAACGTTTCAAAATTGTTAGGGAATGCCATGAAAGGTGAAGAATTATATGAATTTACCAAGCCTGCAACATTAATATTAGCTTTTGCGACAATATTTTTGTTTCCATTTCCAATTTTTTGTGCAGCTGCATTAATTGCCACGATTGGAGATGGAGCTGCTTCAGTTTTAGGGAAACGTTTTGGAAAAATTAATTTTCCTAAAAGTAGTGAAAAGACTATTATTGGATATATTTCTGGATTTCTTGCATCATTGGGAGTCATATATCTTTCATTAATTCTTTTTGTGCCTGATATTTCAATCATAAAATGTTTTATAATTTCACTTGTGGGAGCATTAGTCTTCTTTATTATTGATATATCAAATGTAAAATTAGATGATAATATTTTAAATCCAATAATTAGCGCAATATTTATGAATATTTTATTTTATCTATTATGAGAATATTATAAAAAAGTGAAATATCAGAAAAAAGCATCCATTTTTTTTAATCCTTTAATCTCATCATATGAAATTCCTAAAGCATCTAAAACTTGTTCTAAAGCTGATTTTAGAAGTTCACGATATTTCTTAGGATCAATATCTTGAAGTTTTGCTAATTCCAAAACTTTAGCTCCATTTTTTCCTTTACTTTTTATAAAAGTGACTGTTTCACCTTTTTGGAGTTCTCTTCCAGTAATTTCTTTCAATTCTTTTGCGGCACTGACATGTTGGGGAATAACTTTCACATATTTATCAAGATCTTTTTGAAGACTAATATTTATGGCATAATCCTCAAGAGTAAATGCATCTGGTTTACCAATTTTATTACGACTATTTTTAACTAGATCTATGATTTTATACCTAGCTTTATTAAATTCATTATCATTTGTAATATTTTTTAATATTTCGATAAACTCATTGAATATTTTTTTTATAAATTCGGGAGTATTCCTTTTTTTAGCAACAAGCCCTTTTATATCTACATATTTTGTATCCTTGTAAATTCCAATATAATTTTTTTTTCTTTCAGACAAAGCTAAAAATTGATACTTTTTTTCCTCTTCTAAATCGAGATCTAACTCTTTTTTACTCCATTCTGAAATATTTTTCAATTGCTCTTTCGTAGGATGTGAGAGAAGAACTGAATCTGTATCACCATATAAGACTTTTACACCCATACTTTCTGATTTTTTAATAGTTGCCTTTATTGAATATCTCCCTATTCCAGTTGTACTTTCAGCAACGGGTAAACAAAATAAAGGAAAATTTTGACTACCAAACACTCCATATGCACTATTGATGAAAACTTTCAATGCTTGCTGAATGGTATTATAATAACTACGTCGTTCAGGTGATAAATTCTTATCTGAGGATTTTGGTTTAAAATATTTTACTCTAATATCTCTAAAAAATCCAACAATATAAGAAAAGATACCCATTTTATGAGTACATACGTAGTATGGAATTCCTTTTACGAGATTATCCATGCAATCTTCATGGGGACATGATACTGTTTCATACGATAAATTATATTCTTTTATAATAGTAGGGTATAAGGAGGAGAAATCCATAACTACAACTTCATAATGGATACCAGGTTCAGGGGGTATTACATAAGCACCCTTGAATGACTTTCCTTCTATTGTGGATTTTGAATATCCTCCTTGTTTTAACTCTTGGAGTTCGGAACGTCTTGGTATGATAAATCCTTTTTGTCTATGTTCAAAGAAGAGAATATTTCGAATCCAAGCTGATATTTGATGCCTTAATAAGTCATGAATTGGCATCTTTGTTATTCTACATAGAATAATAATTAAATTCCATACAAGAGAATTATTAAATTGTGTTAATTCTAAAGTTAATATCGAATCTTTCAAGTTGTACCAAGTTAACACCCCATAATCCATTTCATGTATTTCTTCTTCATGTTGATATTTTTTTCGTCCTAATAACGCAGAGCTAATTTCATTTAAAGAATTTCTTTCATAAACTCCACCAAATGCATAACCAGAAATACTCCGATTGGAAAAAAAATTAAATATATCTATATGAATACCCTTTCTGAGATCACATTCTGCTGTTGACATCACCCCAAAACCCCTTTTTACGTGAATAGGATTTAAATCCCGATCTATTTTTAATTTATTTGCACGATGAAACATATAATTCAAGTCAAAATTATCACCATTAAATGTGATTATAATGGGATATTCCCATATTATACGAAAAGTTTCAATAAGCAAGTCTTTTTCGTTCTTAAAAATGATTATCTGAGCATCATCAGGGAATTTTTCATGTCTACCAACAAAAGTAAATCCTTCTCTCTCTAATACATAAACCAATTTCTTCCCATCATTAGACACGAATGATATTGAAATAATCTCTTGTTTCGCTAGGCGAGGATCTGGAACTTTGTAGTCGTGTTCTCCCATATTCACTTCTATATCCATTGCAAGTAGATTTACTTCAGGTATTGGAGTTAAAAAAACATCTAGATTTCTTTCAGCAAATTGGAGTATCTCTTGTTTCTCTTCCTTGAATAAATTTAAAAGTTCTTCAGACATTTCATCTAAATTATCAAGTTCACCGCAGTATTCTATTTTGTTAATTTCTCCATTTTTTATACTATATATTAAACCTGGAATAAGTGCCGTGTCATAGATATAATTATGATGATATCGAATATCTGCTTCCCAAGCTTCTCCATCAAGAATGTTCTTAATATTCTCACCAGAGCCCCCAATATCTAAGGGTGTCTTTCCATAAATTTTAGTGACTTTTATCTCTTTATCTCTTAATAGATCCATAATCTTAACTTCTTCACATCGTTTAAATCCTTGAAAGTTTGTTAATTGAATGTTATTTTCTAACACACTTTTAGATTCTTTACTAAAACAATAGGGTTCATGATTGGTTGTATCAATCCAAATCTTAATATCATGGTGATCTAAGTCATAAAATTTACAATATGCCTTGTTTTGCCCTCCATCATAGTCCACATCTAATAATAGACCACGTTCAAGATTTTTAACGATTTCATTATTATCAATTAAATATCGTATGTATTTTGAAGTGACATTTTCTCTTTTTATTGTGTCCAAAATCTCTCCACTTTTTTTTAAACCAAAAGGTTTATCATTACCTTGAAAAAATAAATCTTTAGCAATAGCTTTTTCTTCTTTTTTTACTGCTTTATCTCGTGTTGGTTTTTTAATCTCATTTTTTTTTGTTTCTTTAATTTCTTCTTTTTTTTCTGGTTGTTTCTTCGCAATTTTTTCAGCAGGAGTCTTAGGAGAGGTAAAAAATGAATCTATAGATTTTTGTTTCTCATCGCTTTTCTTTGTTTTTTTTGGATTTGCCAATTAGATCAACTTGATGTAAAATATGTTAATATCTATTATGATCTATTATTATTATTCATATAATAACCTCATCTATTCCTAAATTAATAAACTAAAATAGCATTTCATTTGAAAATTTCAATGTTAATTTTAATAATAAGTTTTTGGACCTTCATTTAATTCAATCTTACTATTAGAGAAGATTTGGTTATTCCTTAATAATAAATAATTTTGTTATTTTTTTCTATATGTTAATTGAACTAATCCCGAATCAAATGATTCACATTTCTCGAGTTTCAAATTAATTTGTTTTGATTTCATTGAAAATAATAAAATTCCATCCCCTAAGATTAGTGGATGAATAGATATAATATATTTGTCAATAAGACCATTCTGTATAAGTGGCTCTATAATTTTAGATCCTCCTATTAACCAAATATTTTTTCCTTCTTTAGCTTTCAAATCCAGAATAAAGTTAACTAAATCTGTAGAAATTATCTTTATGTTATCATCAACTGGTTCTTTTAATGTTCGAGAAAATACAAAACTTTGATAAGTATTATATGGATAATCACCAAACTTTAAAATTTGCTGATATGTTCTTCTCCCCATTATAACAGTATCAACATCTTGGATGAAATCTTTGTATCCATAATCTTGATCATAAAAAAGCCAATCTATTTCGCCTGACTTTCCAGCAATATATCCATCTAAACTCGTAGCGATATATAATATCAAATCTCTCATATATTATATTAACCTTTTTTTAGTATTAATGATGTTATTATAAATTAAAAAAAAAAATTTTATATCAATAATAAATAAAGAAATTATATACAGTTTCTAATATTATATATTATGGTATGGTTGATAAGAAAAAAATTATTGATAATTATGAACCTTCAGAAAATATAGGTAATTTTTTTATTTTAGATGATACCGAAGAATCTTGGCTTTATGGGGAGATCGAACTCGATGAGGCTCTTGATCAGTTTATTTCACTCATAAAGGAGGAAATAGATTATTCTTGGGGCCCAGAATTTAGTGATATGAATGAATATTTAATATTTTATATCGATACCAATGATAAAAATAATTTAAAAGAAATAAAAAATAATGGAATTTATCAGAAAGTCAAGAAACTTGAGGAGATATACATCGCAATAATTCATAAAAAAATACCATATCGAATCATTGAAAATATTCCACCTTTATTTGAATGGTTTATGGATTTTTCTTTAAATTAATTTAATTTTGAACCTACAATAAGAACTTTATAAAATTTTAAAGATAATTTGAATTTATTGTTTATACTATTCGGATTTAATAATTTTTTTAATTTCCTCTAAAAGAAGTTGTTTTTCAGCAATGAACCAATGTAACTCTGACTTCGGAGGATTCTCATTGTATATTATCTCAGCGACTTCCCGAATTTCTTCTTCTGTAGGCATTTTTACGATTCCATTTACATCCTCTCTTAACAAGAGTACCAGATTATCAGTTTCTAAAGGTTTTATGTCAAATCCATTCTTGATGTTTTTGTTAATGATGCAACACAATTCGGCAAGATACCAAACGGAATCTTCATATTTTTCTTCGCTTTTATATCGGCGAAAAGCGAGCTTGGTCACTTCATCTTTATCAAAAGGCATTGTAGTTGACTTGATAAAAATTTATATTTTCTTATGTTTAACAAAAAAGACAAGCTTATTTTTATTTATTTGTATTGAGTATTTTAAGTGAATTAGTCGGAAAATACAATATTTTATAAATTCTTAAAAACAAAAAAAAAACAAATATAAAAAACATTGAAAGGAAAAATAAAAATAAGCATAAAATGAGGAAAAATAGGAATAAATCAAAAAATTAAAAATTTATACTTGTTTTAATTCTATCAAGAGAATAAAAAATGATTATTTATTCATCTACTTTTATAGCCTCTGTGGCTCAGCGGTAGAGCAGCTGACTTGTAACTGTTTTAACTCCTTACAACAGAAATAAATCAGCCGGTCGTGGGTTCAAGTCCCACCAGGGGCTCATATTTTTCATTTAATAACACTTATCCATTCTATGGTATTGGTGTGACAAAATGGGTAGAAGTTTTCTCCACCCCATCGATTTGGTGTACTTTTGATAAGATTACCTTAGAGATATAAGTAAAATCCTCAACTTCTACTTTTGCAATAATGTCAACAGTTCCCGTAACAGCATCAGCTTCTTTAACTTCTTCCATTTGCCTGAGTCGGGATAATATTTTTTCAACAAAACCTGCTGTAGCCTTGATAAATATATAACACGTGATCAATTTTCTACAACCTCTTATATTTTTGAACGCACAATTTTTTATTACTTTTGATAATTATCTCAATGATTATATAAATATTCTATCATTTTTTTAGAGTAAAATTATATTATATTCAAGGGTAGTAGTAATATAATAGACTATTCTGGTGGATGGTAATAAGCAAGATAAATAGAGTTATACTGTGTATTATAGATGATGTAAGATCTAGTCATTTTTTTGAGTTTATCAATAAGGGGTTTCTTCCGAATTTTAAAAAATTGATGGAAAATGGAGTTTATTCTAAAACCTGCATAACTGACTTTCCTTCAGTTACATATCCGACGCAGCCTACAATTCTTACGGGAACTTATACGGGAAATTTTCGAAAAGAACCATGTCATGGTGTTCCTGCGTATCATTGGATGGATCGGGGTTTAGTGCCTCCTATACTAAGAGATTATGGAGGAGCAGGTTCAGATGAATATATTCAAATATATAAAATGAATGACGACTTGGGCAATAATTGCCAAACTCTTTTGGAGATGATTGGAGAGGGTAATCGTTCAAGCATTACTCAATTAATTTCACGGGGTGCAAATTATTTATATCCTGAGAGTAAATTTAAACTTGTATTATATTACGAATTATTATCTATTGCTTTTAGGAATAAAGAAAATGCCAAAAAGATAATGGAACGTGCGAATACAGTAGTTATTAGAAAAATTTTAAATAGTTTTAAAAAGCCTACAAAATATTTCGAGACAAATGAAGTTCCAATTGGAATTAATCTCTGGTTTATGAGTTCTGATGTATTGATGCATGCGTTTGGTTTTGATAGTCCCATTTATAAATTGAATTTAATGCATATTGACAAGGTAATGGGTGTTTTATTAGAAGGACTTGAAAATATGGGTTATTTAGAGGATACAGCAATAGCCATTACAACAGATCATGGCAACTATAAACTAAGTAAACGTGGTAATATTACACCATTTTTTGAAAAAATCGGATTAACTAATTACCATCAACGCAAGAATGTAAAAGGAAAGGTTAATATTACTGAATTTGAGAGTATAGGTCATTTTCATTTCAAGGGAATCAATAAAACGAGCAACAATCAGGCTTGGCCTCGTCCTACCTTGAAGGAATTGGAATGTTATGGTCCAAAGGGCGTCAATTTATTCAAAGAACTCTTTAATTTAAAGGGAACGAGTTTGATGTATTACAGAGATGAAAGTAATACCCATAAAAAGGGGATCATTCATTTAAAGAGGAAGGATGAGGATAATGGAAAAATTTTTTCTGGCATGATTGAATATAAAGGAATTGGTAAAGACTTTAAGACAAAATACATTTCAGAAAATCAAGATATAGATATTTTTGGATTCTTAGTAGATGATATTGCTAGTAGAATGATGGATGATAAATTCCATTCTATTGATGAATGGAATCACGCAACGCACCATCTTGATTATGCATTATATCCAGACCTAATCTCAAGGCATTTTAAAAATCCTAGGAGTGCGGATATTATAATCAGCACTAAAGGAAAGTATACTTATAAAACCACACACGGAAAAAAGAAAAGAGGTAGTCTTTTTACCCATGATATAGGTCTTCGTGAAAGTTCGGTGGTTCCCCTAATAATTGGCGGATCTCCGGAAATTCCCTATAAGGAAATTTCTTATTGTAAGTCAACAGATATTGTTCCCACATTATTAAATTTGCTCGGCAAGAAACCTCATAAAAGTGTTATTGGAAATAGTTTAATATAAAAATCAAACTAAGAGATTTCAATACGCTCCCCTGTAACCAAATAATAGACTTTTTTAAATAAAAGTATTTAATTATGATCATTATATTAATTTAATTAATATATATTTTTTATTAATCTATATATAATTATTTTTCTTCTATTATTTTTGTAAAGAATATTCAACCTCCTAAAATAAAAGATCATAGAAATCATCAACATACAATTGTCTATTTATAAAAAATAAGAAGAATATATATAATATAGAGATATATTTTAATAATATATATAAACAATTATTATTATTATTATGGGATATCTCATGGAAACTAGAAAAGTCCAACAAACTGGTGGATCTTCATATATTATAAGTCTCCCTAAAGGATGGATTGTCAAGCATAATATAAAAAAAAATGAACTTCTTGGCATTTTATCCCAACCAGATGGAAATCTTTTAATTACTCCAAAAACCGAATTTGATGAATTTTCAAAAAAAAAAATTTTTGATATTGATGAGATTCAAGATTTAAATTATTTATTTAGACTTTTAATTGGAGCATATATAATGGGTTGTTCTGAAATGATTATTAGTTCGGGAAAAAAAATTGAACCGAAAACGAGAGAAGTTATAATAAACTTTACTCAGATTGTTATTGGCCCGGAAATAATAGAAGAGACAAATAATCAAATCATATTAAAAGATTTATTAAATCCTAAAGAAATGCCATTTCAAAAAACGATAAGAAGGATGTTCATTTTAGCTGAAGATATGCATTCTGATGCGATAAAAGCTTTAACTAAACGGGATAAAAAATTAGCTGAAGATGTCATTAAAAGAGATAATGATATAGATAGACTACACTGGTTAATAGGTAGACAAACAAATATTGTTTTGAGAGATATAATTTTGGCACAAAAAATGGGGGTTTCTTTAGAGGAAGCTCATTTTTATCATTTAATGAGCAGACTCTTAGAACGCATTGCTGATCATGCTGTTAATTTAGCACAAAATGTAATCCCCTTAATTGATTTTGAGCTAAACAAAAAAACTATTGAAAATATTTCAAAAGCTAGTGAAATTTCGATTAATTTAATGAATAATAGCCTAGATGCATTGCTTCAAAAGGATATTAAAAAAGCAAATGAGAATATTGAATCTATAAAAGATTTAATCTCTGCTTGTGAAAAAATTAATTATATATACAATCATGAAGATTTACATCAATCTATAGCTTTAAGTTATATCATTGAAAGTATTAGGAGAACGGGAGAATATTCTTCGGATATCTCTGAACTAATAATAAATTATTTAATAAATTGACACAAATTTAGCTTTATTTTATCATTTTCAATTTTTATAAACTATAGATAATATATAGAAGTATATAGTCTATAGAATATATTATTTTTAACCATTAATCTCAATAATAATTAATTATATGGTAAAAACAAAGAAGGATAGAATTTTTACATTTAAACTTGAAAGCCAGTAATTTTAAGTAAAAAGATAATTTTAAAATCATGAAAAGATGGGTCTTATTTTCAATAATTTTTGTAGTAGGGTTTTGTTTGGGAATAATTTTTAGTATTGTTAATAACTATGTGGGCCATTTTATCTAAAAAAAAGGAATTTAATAAAAATGAAACGTTCTCGTAAAGTTCGAAAGCAAAGCAAGGCAACCTTGTTACTCTTTCTCATTCTAGGATTCATCATTGGAACAACCTTCACTACAAATTTATTGCTTGGCTCTACTGGTGAAACTCATATATATATCATATATAGTTCTGAAAAAGCCAGTTGGATGACGAAAGCATATACAGATTTTATGAATGAATGGGAACAAACTCACCCAGACTTTAAGATAAAGATCCACATGTATCCTTATGGATCTTCGGATTCTATCATTAGCATCCTCAATGGTGAGATTTTTCCAACTATATGGAGTCCCGCAAGTTCAATATGGATGACATTTCTCAATACAAAATGGGCTCAATACACTGGAGATATAGAACCTATAGTTGATATTGATGAAGCTGTTAGAATTATTTATTCTCCTATAGTTATTGCTACATGGGAAAGTTTTAATAATACATATAACATAAAGGGATTTTCTGATTTATACAATTTAAATCTCAACCCAAGTGTGAATATTAAAATGGCTCACACGGATCCTTATCTTTCTAATTCTGGTTACATGAGTGTTATAATGGCATTATCAGCAGGATCTGGAGTCACATCGGAGAATTTAACGATAGCAGAACTCACGGATTTAAATGATCAAAATTGGTTAAGAATATTTGAGTCAAGCGCTATCTTATACGGTAAATCAACAGGTTTCTTAAGTCGATACATGATGAATGAAGGACCTTCTGGATTAAATGTTGCATTCTTGTATGAGAATTTAATTCGAGACATATCGAGTGCCGCCACTGGAGGGAAAATTATTGCTGTTTATCCCGAGGAAGGTACTCTATTTAGTGATCATCCTTTTTGCATCTTAAATGCAAATTGGATTACACCAGCACAGAGACAAGTAGCTGAAGCTTTTCTAAAGTTTCTAAATAGAACTGATACTATAACTTCTGCAATGGAATATGCGTTTAGACCAATTGATGCATCAATACCTTTAGATTCAAGTGTTTTTAATTATGAAACTAATGGATTATCCTTAAACATCAACGTGCCTGAATTAAAAACACCTAAAGATGGGAATGTGTTAATTAAAATCCCAGATTTATGGTCATTATGTAAGGCTACTACATGAAATTTCTGAAAATGATAGATTGAAAATATTATGATACTCAAGAATAAAAACAGATCTCAGGAAATAGAAACTCAATTAACATTTAGTTTAAAGATTGATAAATTTTTATCAAAACCAATTTATAAAATAGGTCTTGATACACTTACTATAATTTTCTTCATCTTAGTTATTATAGGTCCTATCATCAATATTTTTTTAACGATTTTTTTAAATATTCCCTCTATTTACGGGAGAGTCTTCAATGATCCTTTATTAGGTAATTTGGTATGGATGGACATATTAGATGCGTTAGGGAGTTCATTTTTTATTGCAACAATTGCAGTGATCTTCTCTCTCATCATTGCATTTCCTACAGCAATTATTTTAACTCGTTATGATTTTAGAGGTAAAAAAGTCCTCGATGCATTAGTTGATTTACCCATGGCAGTTCCAACAGGAGCATTAGGTTTCTCAATTTATTTATTTTGGGCTATCTTTGACATTGCTCCAGGATATCTTTTGCTTATTTTGGGACATATTATATTTACATTCCCTTATATCGTACGTAACATGAAAATCGTCTTAGAAAAAGCAGATATATTATATGAAGATGCTGCTAAGACACTCGGAGGATCGGGATTCACGGTATTTCGCACAATAACCCTTCCAATGATGAAAGAAGGTATAATCGCAGGTTCGATTCTTGGTTTCACGAGAAGTTTAGGCGAGACTGGTGCTAGTATAATTCTCTCTGGATTAGTGACAACTGCTCCTATAATGATTGTGAGACTCAGGAGGCAATTAGAACTCCCCTCTGCATCACTTCTTGCGGGAATTTTAATTGCAATTTCATTAGTTCTCCTATTTCTAATCAAATATTTTACTCGAAAAGTAGGATTTCCTATTAAAAAAGTATTCCCAAAAGTGGAAGATTATTTAAGTAATAAGTACTTGCGATATATCAGAGATATTATCATCATATTTATTATTATTTTCATTATTCTTATCCCATCTTTTTATATTGTAACTCAAATTTTTGGGGCAGATATATTAGGAGAAGTATTCTTCGGACCAGATAATAAATGGGCTTATTTGTATAATAGCTTCATAAATTCCATACAAATAGCAGCTTTTGCAGTATTAATTACTATGATCTTTGGTATACCGTTTGCTTTTATCATTGTAAAACGCAAGTGGGGAAAAATTATAGCTATTTTAGATGGAATGCTCGACATTCCTATAGCAATTCCTTCTGCGGCTTTGGGATTCGCAATATTCTTATTTTGGGGACCCGCAGGTATAGGTCTATTCCAACCAGGATTTTACATGATATTATTTGTCCATATCACCTTTACTTTTCCTTACATGGTTCGTCCAATTATAGGCGTTTTAGAAAATACGAATGTTGGGATTGAAGAAGCAGCTCGAACTCTTGGAGCTCCTAGTTTAACGGTATTCAGAAGAATAACCCTTCCAAATATCAAACAAGGGATAATAGCAGGATCTATAATGGTTTTTACACGTTCACTTGGAGAAACAGGTGCAACAATAGTCGTCATGGGTGGGATAAGAACAATTCCTGTGTTAATAGTTGATTGGGTGGAAGCAAATAATGTCATAAGCGCGGTTTTTGCTGCTACAATCGTGATAATTTTTAGCGCGTTTTTAATCTTTGCATTAAGATTAGCTTCAAAAAAAGGAGGGAGTGTTATTGCCTAGCATTGAATTAATAGACGTTACTAAGACTTTTAATGAAGGAAAAGTTCTTGCCGTTGATGATATTTCTTTAAGAATTGAGGATGGAGATTATGTATTTCTTCTTGGACCAAGCGGATGTGGCAAAACCACTACATTAAGGATGATTGCAGGGCTTGAAGAACCTACAAAAGGTAAAATACTAATTGATGGGAAAAATGTAGATGGAATAGCTCCAGAGGATAGAGATATGGGTTTCATATTCCAACATTTCGAGATTTTCGACCACATTACAGTATGGAAAAATGTAACTTTTGGATTAGAAATGCGTGGATATCCCGAAGAGTATATAATTAAAAAGGCTGAAGAAGCTCTAACCTTAGTAGGATTATTGGAATATGCTGATGAATACCCATCAATATTCGGAAATCCTGGTTTACAAAAACTAGGTATAGCCAGAGCTATAGCTACTGGTGCAAAGATATTAATAATGGATGAACCTTTGGGTTCCTTAGATCCAAAAGTATCCAAGGTTTTTCGCCATGAATTACGAAATCTCATTAAAGATTTAGGTCTTACTGCAATTCATGTTACGCATAATCAAGAAGAAGCAATGGCGATAGCTGATAAAATTATTCTCATGCGAGCAGGAAGAATACTTCAATTAGGTACTCCATATGAACTGTATGAAAATCCAAATAGTATTTTCGTGGCAAATTTTCTAGGGGAAACTAATTTTCTTCAAGGATTTGTCTTGAAATTGCTAGGGGATGAAGAAATGAGGATTTGGACCCGTTTAGGTGGTCCAAAGTTATCTTGTAATAATTATGGAAATAAATTTAAATTAGATGATAACATTGTAATTGCTTTTCGATTTGAAGATGTCTATCTCTTTCCTTTAAATTATGAATTTGAAACTAGTCCACATGATTGGTCTTTGATCCAAATATTTAACGCAATCTTAGAATCATCAAGATTTATAGGTGATACAAAACGATTTTACATCACTTTGGATAATGGTGATAAATTTATCTCAGTTAAACCTGGAACATTTGAAGAAAACTTCATTCCAGGTGAGGAAATTCTTATTGGAATTCATCAAGATGATATTTATTTATTTCCCGCTCCTGAGAATCTTTTAAATGAATTATCTTTAATGTGAAATAGGGGTAAATTATATAATGGTAAAAATTGAATTGAGAAATATATCCAAATCCTATAGAAAATTTAAAGCTTTGGATAATATATCACTTGAAATTAATGATAAAGAATATTTCATAATTCTTGGACCTACGGGAGCAGGGAAAACCACTTTATTGAAAATTATTGCAGGATTAATAAAACCAGATTCAGGAAAAGTTTTATTTGATGGAAAAGATGTCACGAAATTAAGTCCTAGAGAGAGAAATTTAGGATTCATGTTTGAAAATTATGCACTATTCCCTCACATGACTATTTATGATAATATAGCATACAGTAGTAGGGTTCATGCACGTAATCCAAACCAAACAAGAGCAATCGTAGAGCAAGTCCTCATGATGACTCTATTAACAGGGAGAAATACAGCACTTCCTAAGGAGATGAGTGGTGGGATGAAACAAAGAGTAGCATTATGTCGAGCATTAATGAACTTGGAACAATCAAAACTTCTTATTCTTGATGAACCCTTGAAAGCTCTTGATGCAGGATTGCGAATGAGTCTAAGGAATGAATTGCTGTTAATGGCCAAATCTAAACAACTAGAGTTAACTGTAATTCACATCACTAATGAAGAACAAGAAGCCATGATGGTTGCTGATAAAATTGCTGTAATTGATGAGGGGAAATTAATACAAATAGGTACACCCTACGAAATTTATTATCAACCCAAAGACTTGTTTGTTGCAAATTTTTTAAGTGAGATTAATTATTTTGAAGGAGTTGCAATTAAAAATAAAGAGCCTCCATGGGATATTTACGCAAAATCAAAGCAAGGTGATAAATTCTTTACAGAAATACAAGATGAATTGATTCCAATGCAAATAGATTTAGAGTTAGATGATATATATGCTTCTTATGTCCAAAAAGATACTTTCAATGAAATCAAGCATGGGGATCGTGTATTATTAGTTGTAAGATCAAATCATTTTAAATTAAGGCTTGGAAATCGAAAAAAGGAAAAAAGAAACGCATTTATAGGTAAAATATTCCGCCGGAAGTTTATGGGTGTGTTTTATCGGTTTGAGATTAAATCAAATATTGATAATAAAGAAAAAATTATTGTTATTACGGTTTTAGCAACATCGGAAATTCATAATAATTTCATAGAGGGGGCTGAAGTAATATTTTATTTTCCAAAAGAATTTGGTATCGTCTTTAAACACCCTGGAATGGATTATATTAAAAAAATATTTAAATTAGAATAAATATGAGTTAAAAATAATATAGGAAGTGATAAAAATTAGTTCTTTATATGAATGGTTTAAATCTCGGAATGAAGAAAGTGCAATTAATAGAACTTTAATTCATGCACAAAAGGTACTCGAGTGTGTTGTAGAATTTCAGAAAGGAATAACTTTTCTCATTAATGAGAAAAATATCGATTTAGCTTTGAAAGTTTTCTTTCGAGTTAATGAATTAGAACATCAAGCCGATGGAATAAGAAGAAATATTCTAAATATGCTTTCTAAAGCAGAGCTTCCATCGATTATTCGAGAGAATCTCAGTCACCTTGTAAAAAGGATAGATGATATAGCTAATGCGACAAATGCTAGTGCAAGAATTCTATATTATATGAATTATAGAGATTTCTTAAAATTGGATGAAGAAATATATAAGAATATCCTAAAAATTATGAATATTTCTGTAGAATGTGTTAAAAAAGTAATAATAATGGTTAATAAATTATTAAGCGCAGATGAAACAGAAATCCAGAAATTAGGTGAGGAAGTAAATCGCTTAGAGCATGATGTGGACGAGTTGCGCTTTTCAATAAATAGAAACTTAGTTTCAAATCACCCAGACATAAATCCTTTTAGTGCTATTGAGATTCATAATTGTATTTCTACAATGGAAGCTATTACAGACAATGCTGAAGAAGTAGCTGATTATATAATAATGTTGACTATTGCCAAAAAAAAAAAGCAATAATATTCTTGAATTGAAAAGAATTTTAGGTTATTTTATTTAAATATTTCAATATCTATCTCTTCTTAGAGAATTATTTATTGAATAACTATATTTTAAGCACAAATTTCAATATTATTTAATTAATAAAGTGTTATAAAAGACATTTAATTAATTAATAATTGTAATATATAACTTTGTAATTATGATTTTAAAGTGTTTTTTACAATGGCAATACCTGATAATGAAGAATTAAACAAATTAAGTATTGATAAATTAACTCATGTGTTTATGGATAGTATTAATGATCAAAACATTAAATTAATTGAAGGAATTGAATGCTTGATTAAAGAAGATTTTGATAGTTTTACGGCAAATCTTAAAGATGTCATTCAAACAGCGAAAGAAGACCAAATAAAAAAGACTTTTGAAAAGAGACTTTTTAAGTCAAAAAAATCTTCTTTTACAAAAGCAGATAGACTTAAATTATTTACAAAAATTAACGATATAAAGAATATCGGGGAGTTCATGGCACATAGAATGCTTTTATATAGAGTTGTGTTCCCTGATGAGGAATTTAAAGAGAGTATCATTAATATTAATCTTTTTTTAAAGGAAATATCAAACAAAATAAGTGATGCTGTAAAGTCTATAGGATCTGATCTTGAGAATTCTTATAATATTTGTGATGAAATTAAAGAAATTAGACGAAAAATGCGTAAAGAAGAGTGGAAAGTGTTAGAAAGGCTTTGGAATTATGATATGGATTATTTAAGTCGCACTTATCTTTATTTAAAGGAATTACTTGAAGATATAATGATGATGGCGGACCATATCAAGAATTTTGCTGAATATATCCAATTCTTGTCTACTAAATATCTGATTTTTAAATAAAATTAACAAAGGGGGATTTTTTATGGAGCAATTAAGCGATATAATAGTAATCACTCTAATTGTTCTAGCACTCTTCCTTTCATTTTCCATTGGGGCAAACGATGAAACCCCAGCACCTTTAGCTGCCGCAGGAACTTTAAAATTTAAAGCTGTATTAATATTAGGTGGTGTGGGTTTAGCGATTGGGACAATATTTCTTTCAGAAGAAGTTGCGAGCACGGTTGGTAAGAAATTTGTAGGAACGGAGGTATCATATTCAATATACATGCTTTTAAGTGTATTAATTAGTGCAATTATTTGGTTAGTAGTAGGTAGTCTCGCAGGAATTCCTTTATCTTCTACTCATTCCTTATTTGGCTCAATTATTGGTGTAATTATAGTTTTTATTTCATTTAAAGGTATAAATGTCGCTGGAGCGTTTAATTGGGAAATATTGGCCTCCGTTATAGTTGGTTGGGTTTTAAGTCCGTTAGTGGGCTTTATTTTAACATACATTTTGTATAAAGTGATTTCTAAGTATTTCTTAAAGAAATTTAAGGGTCTTAATGCTATAGAAAACTCAGAAATAATATTTTCTTGGGCTTTATTAATCGCTGTTTTTGGAGTATCTATATATACAGGGGCAAATTCCGCAGAGGCTTTGGGAATAATATATGCACTTTTTAATGAATCTTACTTAAGTTTTGCAGAATATTGGTTCTTGAAGCTTTTTCTTGGAGTTTCCGCATTTTTTGGCTTATTTCTAGCCGGGAGATATGTTATTAGGAATTTAGCTAGTCAAACAACAGATGCTCGACCAAGCGAGGGATTTGTATTGCAAATTGCAGCATTTATAGTATTATTTGTAGTAACACCATTAGGAATACCTATTAGTCATAGCCATGTAATAGTTTTTAGCATAATTGGTTTAAATGTGGCAAAAAAACAGGAGGTTGATTATAGAGGACTAGGAAAAATGGCTTTATATTGGTTTTTAACACTCCCAATTGCTGCAATAGTTGGAGGTCTAATATATATGGGATTTTATTTGAATGGATTATGGTAAATAAATATTTAAAGTAAAAAATCATTAAAATTATAAGAAAAAAGAAGTGATAAAATGGGTTCATTAATAGAATATTTTAAAAAAAAGACGGCAACAAATGTATTGGAACAAGCAATAAAACATGCTCAAAAGGTTCAAGAAAGTGTTTATAAATTGAATGAAGGCATTAACATGCTATTAGTAACAAAAGATCTTGATAAATGTCATGATCTCTTTCATGAAGTGGATCGTTTCGAAGGGGAAGCGGATAATATTAGGAGAGAGATATTAAAAGACATATCTAAAGGTGAATTGAATCCAAGTGTAAGGATAGATTTATCTCATCTGATTAAAAGATTAGATGATGTAGCTAATTGCGCTACAGGTGTCGCACGAAGAATTGCTACGATACCAATTAAATTTTGGGAACAAAGTAGCGATGAAACATTAGATTTGATCAAAGTGATGATGAGTACTACAGTAAAGTGTGCAGAATATCTAGATAAAATCGTAATTGATTTATTAGGTCAGCGTCAACAAGTTAAAGCGTTCGCAAAAGAGATTAATCTCCTTGAACATGAAATAGATTTAGCTAATATTAAGCTGAGAAAAAGTTTGCAACAAACAAATTATCAAATTAATGCTTTTACAGTATTCACTGTGGGTAATACAATGGATATTATCGAAGCTATCTCAGATTCAATCGAAATTGTTGCTGATTATATAATGCAGTTATTAACTACTGCAAATGTTCTTTAAAATAAGGGATTTTTTTAGTTAAATTTTTTTTAAAAATGGAATTATTTAAGAGATTTTAGGTATTCAATAATCAATTCGGCAGCTTTATCAATGCCACTTAAAGTAGAGATCTCGGGAACATTATGACTATACATCACGGGTATTCCAATAAGGGCTGATGGAACTCCAAGCCATTTTTGAGCTTTACCCGCATCAGATCCATAGAACTCACAAACACCATTTTGGAATGGAATATTCTTTTTTTCAGCATTATCACTTAAATTCTTACAAAATCCGTGATCTAAGACACCATGACCCCTTCCTTCTTGCCAAATGATAACTGGTCCCCCTTCAAGCTGAATATCAGAATTTACACTTCCAGAAAAGTCTGCAACGAGACCTATATCGATCCCAATTACTCTATCCATATTATTGTGTTTTAAAAAATAATATGCCCCTTCAGTACCAATTTCTTCTCTCGTCGTTCCTACAATATAAACATCGTGAGAGAGCTTTACATGTCCAAAATCATCCATCAGTTGATTTTTTATTTTTTCTGCTAAGACAATTAAACATGTCAATGCGGCTAAATTATCCATTGAATATCCCGCAATTAAATTATCATTTATTTCAGGATTGAGTAATCCAAAATCTCCAGAAAATACGAATGGTGAACCTACATGAATCTTATAGTCCTTAATGGCTTCCTCCTTGCTTTTTGCACCTATATAAATTTCCATTTCTAAAGGGTCTAATTTTTCTTTTGTTCTAAGTCTATCTGGTGTAGAATGAGCAGAACGCCCACTTATTATTCCTTTTATCCAATTCCCTTCCTTATTTAAGATTTCGATCGTTCTTGAAACAAGCCAACGCCCTTCATATCCACCTCTTCTTGAAAACTCAAGTGTTCCTTTTTTTTTTATTTTACGGATTGTTCCTCCGATTTCATCAATATGAGCTAGGATTGCGATGGATAGTTTACCAGATTTCCCCTTTAATTTAACATAATAATTACCCAACAAGTCTTTATTTACTGGTATGTCTTTTTCTTTAAATATAGTTTCTAATTCTTTTTTAAATACTTCTGATCGAGCTTTCTCTAAACCTGAGGGTGCTCTTTGTGATGCCAATTTAGTGATGACCGTTAATATCTCTTTATTATTCACTATTTTATCACGTTATTTTTACTAATTAAATGAGATAATTTTGTTCTATAATGATATTATTAGTTAATTTTTTATTAACATTTTTACTAACGTTTAAATAGCAAATTTGTATAATTTCAATTATAATATGACAGAAATTTTAGAAGGCGTAAAGCAAAGATTTTTAAAAATTAAGGATACCACCAGAATTAAGGTAAGGATGAATGATACCGATGCTATGGGTATTGTACATTTTAAAAATTACATGGTCTATTTTGATGATGGGTTTGTGAGTTTAATGAATAACATTGCCCATCCACGACGTATAGAAGATAGCGTTAGAGAAGGAATAGCGTGTGGTGTGAAGCATATCGACATAACTTATGAAAATTCAGCTAAATTTGGTGATTATCTCATCGTAAAATCTCAAATTAAAGATATAGGTCATAAATCAATCATATTTCACCATGAAATATTTAATGAATCAAATAAAAACTTATTAGCTACGGTTGATTGCGTGAGGTTTTTCATAGATTTAAATAAAAATGAAATAATAGATGCGACTGAATTTCTCTTGGATTATACAAAATTGGATGATCCTCCCTGAGCCTATGTACCACCAATAAAACCTTAAATAAAATATTATCCAAAAACATTAAATATTGCCATTAAAAAATCGATTATTAAACAAGTAAGAAGAACTATTAAAATAGAAGAAGCTTTAGCAAATCTATAATTTATTTTTGTAAATGATTTCCAATTTAATTTTATATATTGAAGATAATCTAAATAATATTCACCTAAGCTCGCTTTTAAAGAAAAGTCCTTGATAATTGCTAATATTACATAAAAGAAAACTTCAACGATCCATATTACCAGAATAACTAAATTATCTGAAATCCTATAATTTAAATTCCCTAATGGATAAAAATCTAACTGGGTATTAAAACTTTTCAACGTAAATCCTAAAGTAATGAGGCATATTGCTAAATACTGCGGATGTTTTAAATACTTATAAGGGCCTTTCTTTATCATTTGATTTCGATTAATTACTTGATATATAAAAGATATAAAAAAGAATAGAAATCCGAATATGATAAAAATCGTTCCAGGACGATCAATATAATAAAAGAAATCTTCTTGTATCATGCTTAGATTGAATCTATATAAATATAGGAATAAAGGCATGCTTTTTGGACTTGATAAAAAACAGTCTTTACAATAAATATCAAAGGTTGTTGGAACAACTTGGAGTAATGGAATCAAAATTGCGAAAAGTCTTATTATTATATTAAAAAATATAACTTTTGATTTTTGAAATCTATTTTTCTCTAAATTGAGAAGTTCTGATTGCATTTGTCTTTCAGAATATTCTTTAATTGATCATTATAATTATTGATGTGAGCAATTTATTTAAGGGTTTTGGTCATAATAGCAATTAATATGTTCATATCAAAAAGGGTTTACTATAAGGGAATATATGATTTATATACAAAATCGATATTTCTTTTAAATAAAAAAATCATTTATCCATTTCTAGTTAGAATTAAATAGTCTAACTTTATCTATTTAGATATTATGACTGATTTAATTACATATGTATTTGAATTTACAACGATGATTTTATCATTTATCGCTGCTTTCTTATTATACTATAAGTCAAGGACTTCCGAAGTTAAAATTGGTGCAAGATTTTTAAGTTTAAGCATAGCTTTACTTGGATTGTATGCATTAAGTACAATAATTTATTCATTAATAGGACAAGCATGGGCTATAGATGTATTCATGAAAATTGGTATTGTAAGTTTAATTTATGCTGTATTGTTTTTATTCTATACGATGATGATCTTGATTTATTCAAGTAAATGGGTTAGATTAAAAATCGTATATATGATTGGTATTTTCGCTATTGCTACTATAATCTCGGTCATTATCATTGTTGTTAATCATATAGAGGTTAAAAATGAGGTTACAGCTGATACTCATTTCAATCCTATCTTGCCATTCCTATTATTTGCTTTGTACATGGGATTCATGTTAATATTTTCAACTTTTGCGTTATACTATTTTGGAATTTCAAAAAACAGTGGTGATTCAAAAATGAGGATGATCTTCTTTTTCTTAGGTTTACTCTTAATCATACTTGCTCTCATTAATGAAGTAATTGGTAATTTTATAGAAATTGAAGTGCTTTTTGACACGATTTTATTTGGATTACTCTCTGGAGCATCCATTCTATTTGCCTTAGCATTTCTTAGAGGAAATAAATAAATTTATAATTTTTTAATTATATTTTTTCATTTTATTATTATTATATACAAGCTTTAATGCAAGTTATATAGAAAAATAATAAATTATTTGATTCTCTCCTTAATTTGATTGCTGAATTTAGGATCATTTCGGTAGTAATTGTTTTACAGAGCAATATTAACTTAAACTATTTCAAATCTGATGATCTTATGTAGCGATAGATGATAATAGTTAAATAATCTTATTTAGATTAAGTAATTATCATGACTGAATTAATTACTTATGTATTTGAATTTGTAACAATGATTTTATCATTTATTGCAGCTATTTTATTATACAATAAATCAAGAACTTCTGAAATTAAATTAGGTTCAAGACTTTTAAGTTTTAGTTCAATTTTACTTGGATTATATGCATTAAGCACGATAATTTATTCATTAATCGGACAAGAATGGGCCATTCAAGTATTCTTGAAAATTGGGATTGTGTGCTTAATTTATTCTGTGTTATTTTTATTTTATACAATGATTTTCTTGATATATCCAATTAAATGGGTGAAATCGAAAATTAGATATATGATTGGTATTTTCGTTATTGCTACTATAATCTCGGTCATTATCGTTATTGTTGATCATATAGAGGTTAAAAATGAGGTTACAGCTGATACTCATTTTGATCCAATCATACCCTACATTCTATTTGCATTATACATGGGATTTATGTTATTATTTTCAACGATTACATTATTTTATTTTGGAATTCTAAAAAGTAGTGCTTCAAAAATGAGAATGACACTCTTTTTCTTAGGATTGATCTTAGTCATTGTATCGCTCGTTAATGAAGTAATTGGAAATTTTATAGAAAATGAAGTGCTTTTTGATACTCTTTTATTTGGATTTCTCTCAGGAGCAACCGTTCTGTTTACTCTATCAATCTTTAGAGGAAAAACGTAAATTTATTTTTTTTTTTAATTTTATTTCTTCAAATAAAAACAGACCATTTGTTTATTAATGCAAATTGAACAAAAAATTAACAAATCATTAGATTTTCTCTTTAATTTGATTCCAGGAGGATTGTTTGGAATCATATCAATGATTATTGGGTTAACAGGTGATTTTTTAGCAGCAGTGTATTATCCTGGGGGGTATAATATTTTTATACACCAGATTAGTAATTTAGGCATTTTAGAGTTAAGCCCAGGAAGAATCTTTTTTAATATAGGTGTGATTATATGTGGAATAATGGCACTTCCATTTAATATTTATTTAGGACGCTTTGTTAAAGAAGAATATGGAGAAAATCAATGGATAAGGATTGCCGTTGTTGCAAATCATATTTCAAGTTTCTCTTTAATATTTGTAGGGATTACTTTAGGGATTTCTCGTGTTCCTGAAGACATTCCTTTCTTTTTGCATGGTCTTTTTGCAGGTTTTTGCTTTTTAGGTGCTTCCATTTATTGTGCTATCTATAGTTGTTTATTTCTTAAAAAAAGAAATAAATTCTCCAGAAATTTTGCGATATTCGGATTTATTGTAGCGATAATAGAATTGATAATAATTTTCATATGGCATCCATTTATTGAATGGATAGCTAATTT
Source organism: Promethearchaeota archaeon (assembly GCA_048938445.1). Lineage (GTDB taxonomy): Archaea > Asgardarchaeota > Lokiarchaeia > Sigyniarchaeales > SOKP01 > FT1-020. Next base: position 28,376 of record JBHLME010000034.1, read on the forward strand.
TTCTATTATTTCTTGGATAATTATAGCAAGTTCCTATACGTTATACAAAAGATATTAACATAAATGTTTGTTTAATTAACTCGTATGTATTCTTGGAGGTGGAACAAAAACATTTCGAAATCCTGTCCTTCTTAAAGAAATTGCTTTTGGTTCTTGAGGGCAGAAATGAGCGCAAACTCCACACCCAATGCATTTTTCCTCATTTACTTCTGCCTTGTTATCATCAGATAATTGAATGGCTTCCATTGGACATCTTTCAATACAAGTTTCACATCCAATGCATTCTTCTTCATTAACTTCAGCAATATAGGATGTTACAGTATGTAATGGCATTGCTCCTCGATAATAAAGTTGGAAAATTCCGCAGCAGCAATTACAACAATTACAAATCGCTTCTAAATCACGTTCTGGATTTTGATGTATGTGAAATGCTTTATGTACCAACCCTGCATCTTCTGCTTCTTTTAAAACTTTTAAAGCTTGATCCTTAGTAATTTTTTTAGCAAAATCATATTCAATACAAAATTTAGCAGTTTTTCCAAGCATTAAACAATTCTCTCTAGGGGCATCTATCTTGCATGAATCATCAAGCAAGTCTTTTTCATGTCTACAATAGCACAGCGCTAATGCTATATCATCATATTTTTCGATTAATTTTTTTACATCTTCCTTTGAAAGAATAATATCTTCTCCTGGCTGAACTTCTTCTTCCACTGGCACGACTCTATCCACAGCAGGATAATTTTTAAATTGTGGAATTAATTGATCATAATTTTTACCAGTAGCAATCCCTACTTCTTCAAATAATTTATCAAAAAGTTTCGCTAACTTTTTTTCTTTTTCTGATTCTCCGGGACGCATTAGTTGGAACTCAAACATTCCTGGGAAAGGGGGTTGCAAGCGATAAACCGTGATTCCCGTGGTGGTACTTTGAGTTCCTACAATGATTCCATTAACTTGTAAGTCTTTCAACATTTTATTGAGAGCTTCTCCTTCTAAATCTGATCTTTCCTTTACTTCTTGGATGTTCATGTTTGGCTTCTTTAAAAATACTTTTGTGATAAATTTTGCCTGATCTTCAGAAGTTATTGTTTGTAATAATTCAATTAATGTTTCATTTACAGGAAAGGGCATGTTTCCAGCTTTTACAATAGTCCTTGCTAATTTATACCATAATTTTTCAGACATTTTTTTTCTCAATTCTTTTAATTTATTTCATTCTCTTTAACAATTTTTACCATTTTAAGATGAGATACCATTGCAAATACTAGATCTCTTCATATTGTTATTTAATATCCATTTACCATCTTCTACTTTCTTAATTACTTGCCTTTCTAATAATTCTTCAATATGGTTTAAGATAAAATATCCTTCCCAGAAGTGTAACATTTTTTCCGCGTCAAAATCTAATTTTTTCCATTTTGAAATAACTTTGGGATTATAAATAAACCCTTTTAATGTGAGATCCTCCAAACTTTTTGGAATTGTTGGATCCTTTTCAAAGAAATTCAAAAGTTTTGCTTCATTCTCATTAACTCTATTGAATATTTTTTTGAAGATTTCAGGTTGTTTTTCGAAAAATACTTCTCCGTGGCTGCTAGCAAGAATATAATTATTATTTAAATAAAGTTCTTCAATTTTTTTAACGTCATTTCTGAGATCTTTTAAATTATTATATTTAAAACCATACCACGGTCCAAAATCTTCAAGGCCCATATCTGATGTAAATAAAATGCTTCTTGAAATGTTTTCGATTAGAAAAACAGTATGACCAGGTGAATGACTTAAAACTGGAATAGTTTTAATAGTTATTTTTCCAAATTTAAAATTCTCTCCAGGTTTAAATCCAATAACTGACTTGAGTTCTTTAAACTTAAGAAATTTAAAGATAAATGACTTGAAAATATCACCAACACCAAAATCTAAAGCTCCATTGACATTAACAAAATTATCAATATTTAACAAATATTCATTCTCAGGAATTGGGCAGAATATATCCAAATCAGGTTTTAATTCTTCTAAGAAATGTAGATTATTCGCATGATCAAGATGAGTATGAGTAGCAAAATACGCGGTAATTTGATTATCTAAATTTTTTAACAATTGTTTGTATTCTCTCTTAGAAAAGTTACAATCAATTAGGATATTTCCTGAACCATTAACATTTTTTATTAAAAGTCCATTACATTTCCACATTGCTTTAATATCAGATTTGACAAGGAAGATTCCGTCTTCAATTTTTTCATAGATAAGCATGATTTATGACTGAAAGATAGTTGAAATATTATTGTTAAAGACAAATAGATACAATTAAATAAACTATATATAATTTGCTAATTTACTATACAAATATAGAGTAAATTTTATTAGTAACAAATTTAATCATAATATAATAAAAAAAACTAAAATTATAACATCAATTAAACTCATGAACAATTTAGAGGATTATTTTTCAAAAATAGATGAAAAATTTGAAGGCTTGAATGCTAGAATTACAGCTCTGCAAGATCTTGTTCTTTACATGAAAAACGAGTTTGAATTACTTTCTAAAAGTAAAATTGAGAATCAAGGAATTGCCGAATTAACCGAACTTACAGAAACCAACATAAATCTATTCATAGATGATAGACCAAAAAGTTGTTCACTCTTAGATCCTTGCACGACCTTGATTGAAAAATCTATTTTTAAAGTTCTTAATGAGTATGTAAAAAAAGGGTCCAATTCGGCAAATAAGTTATTAGGTTCATACTATACTGCAGTTGCTAAATACAAAGAGAATGGAAGATGTCCTGATAACAAATGCATTGACAATGCGTTAAAATTATTTGATTCCGTAAAAAAATTAATTGAATCTAATATTGAAAAGAACTTAACATATTCAAGAAAAATTTTTAGTAAGATTAATGAAATCAAAACCAAAGAAGAAATTGAGAAAGTTGAGTGTAAATTAATATCACCTCTTTCCAGTGAATTAAGATTGAAAATATTGAAAATCCTTAGTAAGGGTAGTACTAACTACGCTCAATTAGAACGTGAATTAGGGCTTAAGGGAGGCCATTTTTATTTTCATTTAGACAAATTGATTGATGCGGGATATGTAAAGCAGGAGGAAGAAAAAGGGTCTTACTATATAACCATGAATGGAATTAAAGCATTAAAATTTTTATATGAACTTAGTCAAGAATTCGCGACACCTTATTGAATGATAATCCAAAATTTTAAGAATTTATTCCATTTTATTTCTAATTTTATTGATATATGAATAATTCTCAATAAGGTCATGAGGTTTGATAGCATAAACAGTATAAAATGTTTTTCAAGCCTTATAAATTCGAATTACTCGAATAATTTAAATGTTCTAAAGATTATTATAATACACCAATCAAATATGATTAAGAAGAAAGTTATGAGTATGTTAAGCCGATTAATAGGAAAAGCATTCAAGTTACCACCAGTTTTAACACGCGATATTTTTAAAGTAAAAAATATCGAAATACCCATGCGAGACGGAGTTGTTCTTCTCGCTGATCGCCATATTCCACGTGGTATAGAAAATCCACCATTACTACTTTGCAGATCTTCCTATGGCCGGAAAAGCTTATTTGGTTTGTTGTTCGGTAAAATTTTCGCTGAACGCGGCTACCAAGTATTAATTCAAAGCTGTAGGGGAACGCCTGGATCTGGCGGTATTTTAAATCCAAATGCCCAAGAGCATACGGATGGTCTTGATACTTTTGAATGGATGAAGAAACAAGACTGGTATCCTGGTACGTTTGGCACTATTGGTGGAAGCTACCTAGGTTACACTCAATGGGCTATAGCGGATAAAGCTGGCACTGACCTTGTCTCAATGGTTCCCTTCATGACTACATCAACCTTCTCCAACCATTGGTACATGGGTAATTCACTCGCACTTGAGGAGTATCTTACATGGTGGAGAACGATGACAACCTTAGAAAAAAAAATCAGTCTTTTTAGTTCACCATCGAAGTCAAAATTAAAACGCATTATGAATAACCTTCCCGTGATAGATTTCGATTTAAAATTAGCCGGAAAAGAACTGGCTGGATGGCGCATTGTAGTTGATAATAGTGAACCCCCCTATACATACTGGGAATCAACCGACCGTAGGGACAAGTTATCCAATGTAAAGGCAAAGGTGAACTTAGTTACTGGTTGGTGGGATATTTTTTTACCATGGACGTTTGAAGACTACCTCAAATTAAAAGAGAATGGACACAAACCTTATCTAACAATTGGACCTTGGCCTCACGGAAATGTAGCAATGTTTGCGGAAGGAATAAGAGAGACAATTTTTTGGCATGACGCTTTTTTCCGGAATAACGAAAATGAATTACGCAAGAATCCTGTCAGATTGTTCATAATGGGATCGAACGAGTGGAAAGAGTATCCCGAGTGGCCACCTCAAAAATCCAGCACTGAGTATTGGTATATACAACCTGGGGGAGGACTTTCGAAAAATGATCCCGCCATATCCGATCCGGATACGTACGTGTATGATCCAATAAATCCCACGCCCAAAATTAAAGGTGGTTTTGGAGTGACGGGAGCACCATGGGGACAGAAAGATATTAGAAAGATTGAAAAAAGAAAAGATGTGCTTGTTTTTACAAGCAATCCTATTGAGAAAAGTTTAGAAATAATCGGACCAGTCAAGGCAGAACTTTACGTAAAATCTAGTCTTAATAATACTGACTTTCTTGTGCGCTTATGTGATGTGCACCCTAACGAGAAATGCCTGAATGTATGTGAAGGATTACAGAGAATGCGTCCCAAGGACATTTCACCTGCAGAAGATGGGATATTTAAAGTAGTAGTTGAGCTATGGCCTACCGCCTACTATTTTAAAAAAGGACATCGTATAAGATTGCATATTGCAAGCGGATCTCATCCACGCTGGGTTCGCAATACGGGTAGTGGCGAACCGATAGCCACAGCCACAAAACTCATTGCGGCACATCAGGAAGTTTATCATGATCCAGAGCACCTCTCATCGATCATTCTACCGATGATGCCCTGATCCTTTCCTTACCTTATTTATTTTTGTTTGGAAAGCCAAGCTCCACCCATTATAATTATCGACACGCAATATATCCGTTCCCTTATGAATTAATAAATATCTGTTAAACAGGAGTAAAAATATGAATGCGAATTACTATATAAATAACCTTAATTTGGAAAAACATCCTGAAGGAGGTTATTATAAAGAAATCTATAGAAGTGATGAAATTGTTTCTTTTAATGATAGAAAAAGAAATTTAGGAACAAGTATATACTACCTATTAGAGTCAAAGGATGTTTCTCATTTTCATAGACTAAAATCAGATGAAATTTTTCATTTTCATGATGGATCGTCTTTAATTATTTATATAATTGATTCTAATGGAGAATTAACAAAACATTCTTTAGGTTTGGATGTTGAAAAAGGTGAATATCCACAAATAATAATTCCAAAAGGTAGTATTTTTGGTGCTGAAGTTATAAAAGACAATTCTTTTACTCTCGTTGGCTGCATAGTATTTCCTGGTTTTAATTTTGAAGATTTTGAATTGTTAGATAGAAAGTATTTATTAAAGAATTATCCAAAATATAAAGAAATTATCATTAAATTAACTAGATAACTCGAGAATAATTGGTATTTGTAGGCAAATTAAAGAAAAATATATATTTAAAGTAGCTATCTTAGTTTTTAATGTTATTTAATACTATTTTATTTCTAATTTTATCAGTACGTGAATAGAATTTTATTTAATACTAAAAAATCTAAATATTATCAAGATTTATTTAGAATTATTGATAAGTGTGATGATTTGGAGATTATTCTAACTCTAAGCATGTTTTGTATTGTTTTATTATTACTATTAATCATTATTTATTTACTGAAATCTAATATGGTGATTAAAAAGGATATTGACATAATTAAAGATGAATTAGACATTACAAGTGCTATTTCTGATGTGAAATTTAATAAATATCGAATAAACTATAAAAAAAGAGGTTCAAAATTAAGAAATACCAGAGATCGGGAAGGTAAGAAGCAATTATCACTTGATTTTTTCATTAATTCTTGAATTAAAGAATGGAAATAATTCATTAAAAGGTATCAATAAAAGCATATAAACTATAAAAAACTCATTATCTATTATAAATTTATAAAGTAATAATAATAAGGTTATTAAATGCGATATATCGAATATCAAATCGTCATTGGTGATGCTCCTCCGGAGATTTTATTTGAGGAGATTAAGGAAATAGCAACCCATGACCAAACTAAAAAGTTGGATTCCACTCAACAAGGGGTTGTAAGAGTTGATGCATATCCAGAAGGTGTAATACACCATATTAAAGAAGACCCTTACGTGTGGACATTTTCACTAATCTATCGAAATAAGACTTTTGACGTTATAAAATTCAAGACAGCCGGATCATGGAGATCTGATGTTGAGGCAAAACAAGAATTATCAATCGATAAAGCGTTATATGTAGGGATTGTAGCAGGCGTATTTTTTATAATGATCGATGAAAACATCGAGGATAATTTTACTCAACTTGCAGACATGATAGATGTATTTATTGAAAAAACTAAAACAGAAGAAGCTCCCTTCATTGTATATGGTTTAATTGAAAATAAACAAAAAATTGCAGAATTAAAGACAAACCAAGCACAATTAAAAAATCTAGCTGATGTTAAGCACTGGGTTTCAAAAAATGGTGGGGAATTCCGTCTTGAAAATTTGAAAGAGATGAAAGCAAATCTACCACATCTAATAACGGATTATAGTCATTATATTCTTACTAAACTTAAAACTAAAACAAATTATCCAGATCTCCAATTAGGAGAGGTTCATTTCTTGGATCATGAGGATTTAGCTGCGTTAAAAGAAATAGAAGAAGCATTAATGGAACAAGCTAAAGCAGGTGAGACTGTAGATGCCTTATTATCAGATTTATTCTTTAAATTTTTACAAAAACCTGAGTTTATTGAAGAAAAATTTGTACCTATCGAAATTATCGAAGAAAAAGTTGAAGAGACAATAGAAGCAAGGCCTCCTCCTTCAAAGATAAAAATAATTCTTGAAGAAATCAGGAGAGGACTAAGGAGACAATGCCCAAAATGCTTTAACATGGATAGAAATTCAATAAGAGAAGTGCTTGATCATGATAATTTGATTTATGATTTTGGAACCGATAAAATCTATGGTTTTAAATATATATGTGGAATGTGCGCTCATGAATGGAGGATTGAAAAGAATTGGAAAATTGAGGAATCGTAATCGTAAACTTTTTAACTTTTTTTTAATGTTTTTATCCTACTCATTCTGAGAACTTGTCATATCAAAAGGTGTTACACATTAAAATAGAATATGCTGAAAGACTTGGTAGGTTACCGAAATATATCTTTGCAGAAATTGAAGAACTCAAGGAACAAAAGAAACGAGAAGGTATTGATTTAATCCCTTTAGGAATTGGAGACCCTGATTTAGGCACTCCAGATATTATAGTAGATGAATTAATCAAACAGGTAAAAGTCTCAGAGAGTCAAAAATATCCTACTAGCATGGGAGAATCTGAATACCGGCAAGCCGTTGCCAGATGGTATAAAGTAAGATTTGGATTAGATTTTGATCCTGAAACGGAAATCAGCCATGTTATGGGAGGTAAAGAAGGAGTTGCGAATATAGCAAGAGCTTTTATTAATCCTGGCGATATCGTTTTATGCCCTAATCCCGGATATCCCGTGTATGCAAATGGGGCAACAAAGTTAAGTGATGGAGAACCTCATTTAATGCCTTTAAAAAAAGAGAATGAATTTCTTCCTAACTTTGAGGATTTAGATGCAAAAATTCTTAAGAAAGCAAAAATGATGTATTTAAATTATCCAAATAATCCAACTGGCGCCATTGCTTCTAAAGAGTTTTTAAAAGAAGCTGTAGATTTAGCAGAGGATAATAATTTCTTTATCGTGTATGATAATCCATATTCAGAATTTACCTATGATGATTATATTGCCCCATCTCTTCTTCAAATTAGTGATGAACATATTGAAATAAACAGTGCATCAAAATTATTTAACATGACGGGATTTAGATGTGGATGGGTTGCTGGGAATAAAGAGATAATTGCGGGATTAAGAAAAGTAAAATCTCAAATTGATTCGGGAGGTTCCATTTTTATTCAAAAAGCAGTAATTAAGGGACTCAATGAATATAAATCAGAAAAAAAACCAGAAATCGTCGCAAAAAGTATCAATATTTATGAAAAACGTAGAGATGTTTTGATTAAAGGTTTAAATAATATGAGATGGAAAACAAATAAACCTGTAGCCACATTTTATGTTTGGACATCCATTCCAGAAGGAGAAAAAGATGATATGGAATTTGTTAAAAAATTGATAAATGTTGGCGTGGTTATCACTCCAGGAATCGGTTTTGGTGAATATGGCAAGAATTTTGTTAGATTTGCGCTTACTCAACCCGTTGATAGAATAAAAGAAGCCCTTGATAGAATAAAACAAGTTATATAAAATATTTTAATTTTTGTACTAAGTTTCTTTTAATTGTTCAAGTACATATTCTAATGTTGATATAAGCCTTTCTTTATATGATTGTTGTTCCGGATAATTATAACTGAAAGTTTTCCAATGAGGACGTTTATGACCAATTTTAAATTTAATACCTTTCATTTGAGTCATATATGAATTACTATCAAGTTTCGTCGCTATTTGATCCGCTATAATATACCAATGGTATTTCGTACCAATATTTGCACCA
>JBHLME010000035.1:0-36768 GCA_048938445.1 Promethearchaeota archaeon
TCGATTGATTCATTTTTCCAATGGGCAATACTCTTGATTGGAGGGAGCCCATTCAACTCCAGCTGCAAGCTAAAGTCCGTCCAACCTATTGTAGGGCCTAAGAAAAGGGTGTAATAATCAAAAAACAGATTTAACAGGCATCCACCACCCAAACCGGGAGTACCACTCTCTGCTATATCATGCGCATTATATAATACTTGAGTTAAAAAGGAAGCGTTGACAATTTCCTCGACATATGGAATTGATTGGTCAAGAATTAGTGAGAGAGCAATGGCAGGACCTATTTGCCTGATTATGTCTTCCACTGCGGGACCTCCCACTTCGCGAATGATTGAAAGAGTCATCGCGGGGCCTATTTCTTTTATCATATTATCAACGGCGGGAACTCCAATATCTAAAATTTGTCTGAGCGCCTCTGCAACGCCTAATTCCTTGACCATCGGTTCAATTATAGGAATTGCTTGGTCTTTGATTCCTAAAAGACCCTGATCTATCGAGTTATATGTCATGTCTGTAATAATATTATTGACAACCATACCACCAGGTAAAGAGATTCCTCCGAGAATTAGGCATAGTACCGAAGCAAACGCAACTTTTTTTGACATTTTTCATATAAACCTTTTATTCGTCTTTTTTGATATATTATTAATTTATAATATCCATCCAAAATTCAAAATCGAAGAAATTTATGAAATTTTTTTCTGTTTCATTTGAATTTATAATATTACCTCTCTAAATCTTTTTTTTTCTGTTTTTATCAAGAATTGATAATTCGGATATTATAATCTAATTATATATTTTGCTCTGAGCATTTATAAAGGTTTAAAAAAAAGTCATCACGATTAATTAAAATTTAAATAATTAAACAAACTCATCATCAGTATCCATGAAAATGGAACAATAAACTCGTTTTATATACTCAAAATGTTAAGTCATTATAATCAATTTTTAAAAACATGAGAAAAAATTAAGTTTTATATTCTTTTTTTCCAAATCCCTCATAATTTAACTTCACCATCAATTCTTACAATGCGACCATCAATCTTTAGACGATTTTCGCAGAATAGTTCTATTGCCTTGGGGAATGCTTTATGTTCCCATTCTAAGATTCTTGGTCCAAGAGTATCTTTCGTATCAGTATCATAAACAGGGACGGCATGTTGAATGATAATAGGACCATGATCTTCATTAGGATCAACAAAGTGAACGGTAACTCCAGAAACCTTTACACCATATTCTATAGCATCATCATGCGCATGCATCCCTTTAAAAGATGGTAAAAGTGCTGGATGGATATTCATTACTTTCCCATCGAAGTGTTCAATGAACATTTTACTTACCAGACGCATGTATCCAACAAGAACTATGAGCTCACATTCATATTTGTCTAATACTTCTATCATTTTTTGGTCAAATTCCTCTCTTGTTCCCTCATGCTTGTCTGATTCAATTAAAACCGCAGGTATCCCATGATTTTTTGCTCTTTCCATGCAATATTTTCCAGGTTTATTGCATACTAATACTTCGACTTTTGCTTTTCCTTTCAATATCCCTGTTTCAGTAGCTTGGACAATTGCCTCAAAATTAGATCCACTTCCGCTGGCAATAGCTCCTATTTTTAGAATTTTTTTCATAATAATATAAAAGAAGTTTATAAAGAAAAAAACTTATCACTTATCACATGAATTATATTATATTTTTTACTTTTTTGCTTTTCAATATAACATCTTTGTTGTTAATTATATATTTTTATTTATGTAAGTAAAAAAAATAATCAAAAGATTTTTATTTGAACACAATATATTCTACATAGTACTTTTAGACATTTTTCGTTCTAAAAATAATCCTCTTAAAATAAGGGTATTATACTAAGAGATTGAGATACTATTTCGTTTAAAGAATTAATATCCATGAAATAACAACAACATTAAACAAGTATTTAAAACAAACCAATAATTATTAGATTAGTGTTAATTAATGATTTGTAATGATATGTGGGGTTAATTGCGTTTTTTAGCACTTATATTAATCTACAAAATATAATTTTAAACATGAGGATAAATGTCGTTCGAAATTGAATTACAGAAAATTAAGGAAGAAATCACTAAAAATTTACCACCAGAAATAAATGTTAAAAAAATAGAATTTGAAGGACCAGAAATTGCAGTATATTCTGAAAATTCTGACTTAGATACCATTGAAGGTAGTAATTTATTAAAAGATCTTGCAAAAACGATGAGAAAACGTATTGTTTTTCGTTGGAATGTCGAAAAAAGAAAGGATCCTGCTGAAACTGAAGCATACATCAAGAATTTAGTAGGTGAAGAGGCAGAAATTTCTGACATTGAATTTGATCATACGAGAGGAGAAGTCATCATCTCGAGTGGGAAACCAGGGTTAGTTATCGGAAAAAAAGGAATTAATTTAAAAGAAATTAGAACTAACACTTTTTGGCAACCAAAGACAATTAGAGCACCACCATTAGAATCTAAAACGATAAATCTAATCCGTCAAATGTTAACAAAAGAAAGACAGACTCAAAAAGACATTTTAATTAGAATCGGCAGGAGGATACATAGACCCGTTCTTTTTAATGATTTAGATATAAGAATGACTGCTCTTGGAGGTTTTCGAGAAGTAGGAAGGTCATGTATTTTAATGCAAACTAGAGATAGCAGTGTTCTTATTGATTGTGGGCTTAATGTTGGAAATCCAAATGATAGATTCCCATATTTTGATGTTCCAGAATTTTCAATAAGAGACCTTGATGCCATTATAATTTCTCATGCTCATTTAGATCATTGTGGGTTAGTCCCTTTTCTTTATAAATATGGTTATAGAGGGCCAACTTACACCACATTACCAACAAGGAACTTGATGACAATGCAGCAATTAGAATTTGTTCAAATTTGCGAGAAAGAAGGACGTTATCCCCCATATTCCAGAAGAGATGTAAAAACTACAGTCCTCCATACAATTCCTCTTTCTTGGGGGAAAGTTACTGATATTGCTCCTGATATAAAATTAACCTTACATAATAGCGGTCATATTTTAGGTTCTTCCATCGTTCACTTGCATTTTGGTAAAGGAGGTTATAATTTCGTATATACTGGTGATTTTAAATTTCAAAAAACACGATTATTAGAAAAAGCAACTGTTAAATTTCCGAGAGTTGAAAGTTTACTGATTGAATCAACCTATGGTGGTTCTCAAGATAGGATACCTAGTAGGCAAGAATCCGAAAGGGAATTAAGGCAAATATTAAACACGACGATCAATAGGGGTGGTAAGATCTTAATCCCCGTGCTAGCAGTGGGAAGAGCTCAAGAATTAATAATTGTATTGGAAGAATTAATTTCAAAAGGAATTATACCTAAAGTTCCTGTATTTATTGATGGAATAATAAGTGAAGCCACCGCAATCCATACGGCAAATCCTGATTTTCTAAGTAGTGATTTGAGAGAAAAAATATTACACCAAGGAAAAAATCCTTTTTTAAGTGATTTTTTTACGACAGTAAGTGCTCAAGAAGAAAGAATGGATATAATAAAAGGGGGGTCATGTATCATTATTGCAACAAGTGGGATGTTAATTGGAGGGCCTTCTGTCCAATATTTAAAAGCAATTGCAGGAGACAATAATAGCGCCTTAGTTTTTGTTTCATATCAAGTAGCTGGAACACTTGGACATAGAATCCAGAGAGGCTTTAAGGAATTTCAATATGTTGATGCTAAAGGAAGGACTCAATTGGTTAAACTGAATCTTAACGTGTTTACACTCGAAGGATTTAGTGGACATTCTTCAAGAAGCCAAATTTCACAATTTTTAAGGAGAATTCAACCCCGCCCTAAAGTTGTTCTAACTTGCCACGGGGAAGAGTCTAAAACAATCAGTTTATCAACAATGATTCACAAGAAACTTAAAAAAGCAACAAAGTCACCAAAAAATCGTGAAACAGTTTTATTGAAATAAGATAGTTGTTTATAATTATCCTCTTTTTATCAAATTTTGTTTTTAAAAAAATAATGTTCAATGAAGCATGAAATCAAGAAATTCCTTTAAAAACTTTATTTCATTTAACAATTAAAGAATTTTTTATAGTACAATTAATTTATTCCTATAATAATAATTTCATGTAAATAAGGTTTAAATTTCTAAACATAAAATAAATAATTGGCTTAAATCTCATGGTTCTCCGTTCATCATTAATAAAATTCAAAAATGAAGTTGGTTTACGAGAGCATTCTATTACCATAACAAGGAGAATTGTTCAGATCGTTGCTTTTTTCATGATTAATTATGTTATTTTAGAAGTCCTTTTTTCAATTAATTTTATAGCTATTGAAGGAGTTTTTAAAGTCTTACCTTTTCTTCATTCCCCTAGAAATCCTCTCTCAGAAGGAGCAGGATTTCTTGAATACATATTTTTTTCATTAGCAGAAGGCGTTTTTCCATTTTTTTTAGTTGGAATTTTAATTTTAATCATTCTGCTAACAAACAGGTTTTTTTGTGGATGGATTTGTCCAATTGGAACCATTCAAGATGGTTGTGCTGCAATTGGTAAAAAAAGAAGAAGAACGCTAAAAAAAGGAACTCATGAGAAATTGTTAAAAATAAAATTTCTCCCATTATTCCTCTTAGGTTTTCTAATGGTTACTTTAGCGCTTACCAAATTATTTGATCCTTATGTTTATGAGAGTTATAAAAATGGTATTTTTGGAACAGCTATACCACAACCCCTCCAATTTTTTTCCCTCTCCGAATTTTTATTTTATTCCTTACCAAACGCGATAAAAACCTCATGGGAAACAGGCTCAATATTACCATTTTTTACTAACTTCTTGTTATTATTGGTTTATCTTTTTTATTTTATAGTATTAATTGGTTCGATATGGTATCCACGATTATATTGTAAATATTTCTGTCCATTTGGAGCTGCAGCCACCTTAATTAATAAATATACTCTTTTAAAGTTATCAAGAAGTCCAGTTAAATGTGTTGGAAAGGCAGAGTGCGGGAAATGTGAACTTGTATGCCCAAAACAAATTCGAATATTAGATGAACCCTTTGAATTTTTTACAGGTAAAGGAGAGTGTAATTATTGTTTAATGTGTAAAGAAGCTTGTCCTTATGATGCAATAAATATTAAGTTTGGGTAAATTACTTTAGGTTTGGGATTTAATATTTTCATATACTTCGCTAAAATATTTATCTGACATGCCTGCAATATAGTCTTTTACAATTAACTGAATTATATTTGCTTTTTTGTGTGGTTCAAAATACGTTGTATATTCAGAATTGTCTATATATTCAATATGATCCTTAAAAATTGATGAATGAAAATTTTCTTCCTTTAAATCTCGCAAGCAAGTTTCATAAATTAGTTCAAATTTTCCCTCTATTAAGTGATCCATGTTTTCATCTCTTCTAAGATAAATATTTTTATAATTAAAAGCCTTCAATTCCTTTAAAGCATTAAATATAGGCTTGCTATATCCAATGGCATCGTGTTCTAAGCTATAATCTATTAAATCCATAATCAATGTATTCATGATTTTCCTATTTGTATCCCCTAATAGTCTTACACAATTCTCGGGGATATCATCCCTTGATATAAATTTTAATAATATGGCATCTTCAATATCCCTACCAATATAAGCCAAAGTATCAGCAAATCGCACTGCAATTCCCTCATAGGTCATTGGGATCCTTTTAATCTTGTTTTCATTGAAACAATCATCATATTCCCTAAAATGATCTTCCCAGGTCTTCCCATTCAATTTTGTTGGTTTCAATTCCTGCTCATTCGTTTCACCATCATGACATAATACTCCATCTAATACTTGAAGTGTTAAGTTTAAACCATTAGCAGGTTGTTTTGGAAATCTCTTTTCTAAATGTGAAAGCCACCTCACACCTTGTGCATTATGCATGAACTTTCCTGCTCCGTATTTTTGACTTATATTATTAAGTATGTCCTCACCAAGATGACCATAGGGAGGGTGTCCAATGTCATGGGCAAGAGCTATTGCTTCACATAAATCCGTATTGAGTTTGAGTATTCTAGATATTTGCCGACTAATTCTTGAAACTAAAAGTACATGGAGAGATCTATGGGTAATATTTGCATTGTTCACGTCAAAAAATACTTGAGTCTTATCTATGTAGCGCGCATATGCTTTTGAGTGAACTACACGATCGACGTCCCTAAAAAAAGGAGGTCTAATATCTTTATAACCATTTGACTCTTCAGTCTCCTCATAAAATCTTATAGCATCAGAGTCCTTGATACCTCGGGATCCAACATCTTTATCATTTCTTAAGTTTGAACGCATTTTCGCGATCTTCTTTAAATCCATGAACCTTCTAAGCACCTCGTCACCATTAATTCAAATGCTATAATTACAATTTTATATATTCATATATTGTTTTTTAACCTTTTTTAAACATTCAAAAACATTGGTATTAATGAATAGTAATATACACATCTTACTTTAGTTTTTTAAAATTAAGATGGACTATACATTTGAAGGAAGGATATAATAAAGTTTTTTAGTTTTCGCTTTTTTTTAGCGAAAAATCTTCACGGGGTTTGTGTTTTCAGTCTTTTTCACGGGGTTTTAGAAATTAGGTTCTTATGAACTGAAAATTTTTTTTTTTTATTCCTTCATTATCAATGTATAATCCAATTTAATATATTACATTACTTCTATAAAAATCTTATCTATCATTTTAATAAGATATAAATACTTACCTTTTGTTTTTTTAGCTTTTGGCATGGTTTATCCACAAATTTGTCAATTTTCATTTTTTAGTTATCATCGATTTTATAAGAAGAAATAGAAAGTATGAATAATTAAGGTCTTAGGAAGTAAAATGGCATTCCTTCAGTTGAAAATGATTATAAGGTTATGAATGATATTAACAATGGTAGGATTTCTTAAAATATTCATAAATTACTTTTTTTATTTTATCTTAACTATTCAAATAATATTTACATTAATGTCATAATTTATTTAAATGAAAAAAATAATAATATAAATAATTCAAGAAAACCATCCAAATTATAAGAATTAATCGTTAAAAATGATTTCAGTTGCTGAAGGTGTAAGTATAACAAAAGAAATAATAAATGCCTTTAAAGCCTATAGAAAAAGAAAAAATGAAGCAGAGTTTAATAAAATTGCCATCGAGCTGATTCAAAAAGAACCATATAATTTTGCATTAACATTCTATACAGGTCTATTATGTTCTTATAAAAAAGAGTTAGAGAAAATACTCATAAAACAGATAAAAAATAAAAAGTATCAGAACGACATTAACAAAATTGTTGATGATATTGCGGATACAAATCTAAAATTCAGTAATTTCCTAAAAGAAAATTATGAAGAATTAATTGATTTAGTAAATATCTCTAAATGGTTATTATTTTTTTCAAATAAATTCATGTCTATAAAAAATCCTATAGAATTAGTTAAAATCTTCAAGAAATTTTATGAAAAAGCCTTTATACATAGTTCTTCAAATAACCAAGGATCACTTATGACCGCACTTGAGATTATATTAAAAATCCCAAAGATCGGAGATAATTTGAATGAACCAATGATTACTCCAGTTAAAGACGATAGCAATAAAGAATTTGATGAAAACGATATTATAATTCAGAGAGGTGGCGATTGGAAAATAGAGAATGATGAAAGTGTTTATTATTATAAAGTGAAAATTACAAATAATTCTCACTTTGTAATAAGTTCAATTACTATAATATTAACTTCTATTCCACCTGGTTTAGAAAGAAGTAATGATAGAATTAAGGTAGGCATTGTGAAGTTTAAGAGTTTTATAAGTCACACTTTTAAATTGATATGTAAAGAATCTTGTGTAGGAAATGAAATCGAAGGAGTTGTCACATTTAGAGATATTCAAGGAGAACCGCACACCATGTCAATACCACCATTAGAATTAAAATATGAATGTAATTTATTAGTTCCAAAACAAATTTCAGTGGAAGAATATGGAGAAAATATCGCTTCTATGGGTGAGAAAGAGGTTGTAATAGAAAGCGATTTAAATAAAGTTCACTTAGAATCAGAGATAGAGAATCTCTTAAAAGGATGCAATTTTGCAATACTCTCGCAGGAGCAAGGATCAATGGGCTCTAAGATTAATGCTTATGCTCAAGGAATGTATGATCATGAAGACGTTGCTTTATCCGTTAACTTGCAAGATATATCCAATGAGACTACAAAACTAATCATCAAAGCAATGAGTGATCGTGAGGAGAAACTAATGGATCTTTTAAAGGATATTAACGAAAAATGCGATGATCTTAAGAGTACAAATGAATTAATTCTTGAGTATTCGGGAAAAATAGAGAATGTATTAGATTCAATAGAAGATCCAAGTTTATTTTTAACTCATCGTCTTGGAGAGAATGAATCTAATAAAATTATAGCTGCTTGGGAAGATTATAAAAAGGGTAAAATTAATAAAAAAGAATTTATAATGGAAGGAGTAAAAACATCAGGGAAGAAATTTTTAAAAGCATTTATTGGAAAAATTTAGTCTTTATTTAATGTTAATCTTATAATTCTTATCTATCATTTTAATAAGATATAAATATTTACATTACGTTTTTTAAGCTTTTAGTATGGTTTATCCACAAATTTGTCAATTTTTATTTTTTAATAATTAAATATTTGTTATTAAGAAAAAACAGAAAAATGAGAAAAATTCAAGATCTTAAAAATTATAAAGGTATTCCTTTAGTCGAAAATGATTATAAAGTTATACTGAAATATCCCTCCAGCTTAAAAAAAAAAAGATTTAGTTTATTTAATCAATTTAAAACAAGTTAAAGGAGTAACAAAATCCATTTTTTTAAATCGGGCTTCTTTTATCCATCGTTTAAAATCATCTTTAGTAAAGAATCCATGTGCACCTTCAACAGTCTTCATCTGAACATGGAGGAATTCATTTGCTCTTGGTTTCAATATATTTGTTCCAAAAACCATTCCACCGGGTTTAGTTATACGATACATTTCTTTTAAAGCTTTTTTTGGATCTGTCCAATGGAGAACCTGTGATATATAAACCATGTCAAAGTAATTATCTTCAAAAGGAATATCTGTAGCAGTTCCTACATCAAATTTTGGAAAAAATTTATCATATTTTTTCAACTGCTCCTTGGAAAGAGGAGACATGTTGCTAACATTTAAAAGAAATTCTTCTTCTGCAATTGAAAGTAAACCTTTATCAATATCTATACCATATATTTCAACCGTTCTTCCATTTTTAAAAAAATTATTTTCCAAATACATGTTCCAAATATCAGCAGTTCCTATACCATTTCCACAACCAATATCAATGAACCTACCTTCCTTTTCAAGAACATTAGCAAATGCAATCGCAACCCTTCTAACAGTTTCATATAATCTCAATGATAATGCATCATCCATCATAAAAAGATTATACCCTGTAGTTGAGCTAAAATACTTGCCTTTTAAACGTGCAGGAATGGCTTCTGCAAAACTTTTTGAATATGCAGTTAGAGTGTCATTAAATCTATGTGGTTGTACAATATTAACTATGACAGGTGTATTTGTTCTATATGTTTTTCCATCATATGATATAACCTTATCTGATAATAGAGCTATTAAGACTTCATTCAAGTAAGGTTTATCTACAACCTCAAATTTTTCAGCGATCTCATTGAAATCTCGTTCCTCTTCAAGAAAGGAAAGCAAACCTTCCTTTTGTAGGACATCTACAACAATATTCCGATAGAATAAATCAACTTCCTGACTTATGTTTCGTGCGAATGTCAGATTTGATACTTCTTTCCAGGCAGCTAGTCTTCTCATCATCTTTAATATCACCAATATTTTATTTTATTTTTTATTCTAATAATTTTCTTCGGTTAATGAAGTCGATCATTTCAAGAAATACTTCAATATCTTCAAATTTCTCTGATTTTCTTAAATATTCCATTATACTTTTATTTTGATAAAAAAAAAATCCAAGCACGAAATTTCTATCTAAATTAAATTTTGAAAGTGCTTTGTTTAATATTTGGGTAATATGATCTGTATATTTAATTTCGATTTTTGAATATAATAGATCATCGAAAATTAATCTCCGAATTAAGGGAAGTTTTTCTTCCGTGATTTTCGATGTTTTGAACACTTCATTAATTATTAGCAGACGCGGGCAGTTTGAAATTAAATTTCCTTCAAAAATTGTTTTTTCCATGAATTCTGATATGAGAGGTTTTAGCCATTGAATATTGCTGTCATCCTTGAGGTTAATACATATAACGATGGATTCTAAGATCCACAAATAAAAATTTTTATCAGCTATTTGAATGTTCATGTTTTTTGGAATCTTAGAATAGATTGTCATGGCTTCTTTCATTTTTTTCTGAGCTAAAGCTGTTAAATCAATAGAATTAAACATGGGAGAGCACACTAAGTCATATTTCCAATGTTCAAATGTATTGAAAATGATTAAAAAATCATATATTGGATGACTTTCAAGTACTGATTCATGTTCTTCTTTATATTCAAAATATTTAAGATCTAAATCTGCTGTATTATCATGCTTTTTTAATTGAATGATATGTGAATTTAGTATACCGTTATATCCTCCATGTTCTTCAAGGAGGACAGTGTTCACGTGAAGTTCATTTTTATAATAATGGGCTATTTTATATGCACACAACTCCTTACCTAAAAACTTTTTAAAAGGTTCCATGGAAATATAAGATGTATCATCACTTGGCTTGAATTTAATTTCAGCAGAGCATAATTGGCAATTAAATTTAATAGTTCCTAAATCGTTCCCTAACTCAAGATCAACTTTTTGATATCCCCGAATTTTGAAATTTTTATCAATGAATATTTGAAAATGATGATTACAAACAACTTCTCTTGGAATTGATATTGTAGTTAGGCCATCTTTCTTTAACATATTCTGAGGTACATGGATTAATTTTTTTTGTTGACAAATTGGACAGACAACATTTACTCCTTGAGCATCATATCCTTTTTCATCAAGTAAGAATGTGTTATAACTCATTTTATTATCACATATTCATTTTTAAATTTGATATACCATGTGATTGTGCCTTTCTAATCCAAATAATTTAACCCCATGAAATAAATTATTTGCTAATGTTCTAAAGCAAATATAATATATTTAAATATATTCTTTTTCTACCAGGATTAGCAGGATTTTTTGAGATTTTACTTAATTGTCAAAATCAATGATCTAACAACCGAATACTTAATAATTATTCCATATTGAAGTAAATTTTAAATTTATAATAAGCTTAGAAGAATATAATATCAATTACATTTAACTAAGGAAAAAAATGTCAATATTAGGTATAGTGGGTTTACCACATTTTTGGATGATGATAACTGGGATAATTTTATTAGCTATTTCCATCGTATCAGTAACCTTACATAAACCAAAAAAATGGTTCGAGATTCATAGAATATTTGCTATGGTAGGGATCGTACTAACAATTATCGGAATTTTTGTCTTGACAAGGCTTATTATTGCGTTAGTTCATCAAATTATAGGTATTGTTGTATTAATTTGGTTAATTGGTGAAATTATCGGCGGATTCGTTGCATATAAGAAGAAAGATCCAAAAATGCGTAAATTACATGTATTAACTGGTAGATTAGCATTTATAACGGTTATTGTTGTTATTATCTTGGGTATTATAGGGATTTTAGCGATACCGATTTAATTTTTCTATTTTTATAGGATTCTTCAGTTAATACTCTATACAATCCAAAGAAGGAGATGGATTCTAATAAACTAACTTAATATTTTTATTTAACTAACCTTTTAAACTCATCTAATTTTCGAATGTTCTTAAAATCTGGATCGTCTCTAGCCATTTCTTTGAGGGCAGGATCGAGTTCAAATGCTCTTTTTAAGGACTGAATCGCTGAAACACTGTCATTAATGAGCGATTCGTAGCTTGCTTTATTATACCATCCAATACCGAGATTAGGATCTATCTGAATTACCTGTTCAAAGCATTGCATTGCCCTGCTGTAATTTTTTATCTTAATATAAGAAAGGCCCATGTTGTTCCAGGCTCTAATATATAAGGGATCGATTTTAAGTGCTTGAATGTAATGTTGAATAGCTTTTTGGTCATCTTCCATTTTATTGCATGAAATTGCGATGCTATAATGGATATCAACGTTATTAGGTTCAAGTTTAAGTGCCTTTTCATAACACTCGCTAGCTTTATCATTTTTATTCATTGACTTGTAGTTATTGCCCATATTGATCCACGTGGATACATTGTTAGGATCGATATCGACAGCAATCTTATAACATCGAATGGATTCCTCGTAATCCTGCATCATGTTGTATACTTTTCCCATTTTAATCCAAGTAGATACATTCCCAGGATCAAGCTCCAAGAACATTTGATAACATTCGATCGCATTTTCGTATTGTTCTAACCTTTCATAAACAACTCCTCGATTGTACCATGCGGCTATTTTATTAGGATCTTTTTCCAGTACGATATCATAGCATAAGATCGCTTCATCAAGGTCTCCTATCTTCTGGTGAGCAAGTCCTTTATTAAACCATGCATCTACATCATCAGGATTCCTGTCATGCACGTGTTCATAGCAACGAATAGCTTTCTCGAAATCCTCCCTCTCTTGGTGAGCAAGACCTTTATTAAACCATACATCATTATCATTCGGATCCAGCTCAAGTACTCTTTCATAGCAACGGATTGCCTTTTTAAGTTGTTTTATTTTCTGATGAGAAAGACCCTTATTATACCATGCAGAGACTTTTCTTGGATCGATAGTAATCACTTGTTCATAACAATGAATTGCTCCTTCTGCATCATTTAGTTTTTGACACATGAGACCTCTATTAAACCATGCAGAAACGTGTTTAGGATTTAATTGGAGCGTTCTGTCGTAGCATTGGATAGCATGTTGATAACTCTCTTGTAAGTGAAATGTTAAACCTTTATTATACCAAGCATCAACATTATTCGGGTATTCTATTAAAACTTTATCAAAATATTCGATTGCCTTTGTATAATCCTTCATGTCTTTGCAAACAGTTCCTAAGTTTGTCCATACAGCCACGTTATCGGGATTTATTTTAAGCACGTTCTCATAGCACTGAATTGCTTTATCAAAAATCTTCATTTTTTGAAAAGCTAATCCTTGACTAAACCAAGCATCAATATCATGTGGCTCCATTTTTAGTACTTTTTTATAAAATCGGAGGGCATTCTTCATATCATCTAATTCTTGATATGCGACGCCTTTATAAAACAAGGCAGAAATTTTTTTAGGATCTAATTCAAGTGCCCTGTTAAAACTCCTGATAGCACTTTTATATTCTTGAAGATCTTTATGAGCTAAACCTTTATTATACCATGCAGATACTTTATCAGGATCCATTCTAAGTGCTTTTTCATAACAATCGATAGCCTTATCAAAGACTCTTAACTTTTGAAGCGCAAGACCCTTATTATACCATGCGGAAGGTATTTTTGATTCGATTTCAAGTAATCTATCAAAACAATAAATGGCATTATTAAGGTCGTTCAAGTCAAGATATGTTTGACCCATGTTATACCATGCTTGTTCAAATCTAGGATTAATTTCAAGTGCTTTTTTATAAAACATGATTGCTCTTTCATAGTTTTTCATTTCATTATACGCGTTTCCAATGTTATTCCACGCTTCAACCTCGTTCGGATTGATTTCAAGTGCTTTTTTATAGCATTCAATAGCTTTTTCGTAATTTTCATTACTTGCGTGGGTATTTCCCTCAATACACCATTCTTGATCGGTTTTTGCGCGCATGGTTTTGATTCATAAAGATAATATAATTCATGTGAAATGAAATTTATAATCGCTATTAAAATATTAAATGTTATTATAAATAAATCTAAAATTTTTGGTTAATAGTTAAATTGATTGAAAAAGTAAGCAATTAAAATAAATTTGCTTAAGTTAATTATAAGTTAAAATCCTCTTTTTTTAAAACTTGTATCTTTTTATGCATTCAATGTCATTGACCATATAAATATTTTTTTAAATAAATCTTTCAATCTATTTAAAATTCTTTTAACTTTTTAATACTTACAGAAAGATTTTTTTTTTTAGAATTATTATACTAATTTAATGAAAAAGCCCGGTAGTGTAGTGGCCAAGCATTTGGGACTCTGAATCCCGAGATCATACATTGCTTCTATGAATGACAGGAAACCGCGGTTCGAATTTTAGCGAGAAATCTCGTTAATCGAATATCCGCGCCGGGCTATTTTTTATCCCGTGCGCTTAATAATATGATAACCAAATTTAGTTTTAATTGGTTGAGAAACTTCTCCTATTTTTAATTTTGTGCAAGCATTCCAAAATTCTGGCACCATTTTTCCTTTCGGGAATTCTCCAAGATTTCCTCCCTTGTTCTTGCTCGAACATTCTGAATGTTGTCGAGCTAGATTCTGAAAATTTCCTCCTGATTGAATATCTTCATAAATTTCTTGAGCTTTACTTAATTTACTTACTAAGATATGACTCGCTTTTATCTTGCCTCCTTTAATCGGATCTCCACCTGATATATCAGATCCCTTAGTTGCTTTTGCTTTAGCGCCCTTTCCATATTTTGGTTTTCCCATTTTAATTCACTAAATAATTGATCCTTATATAAATAGAATAAATATAAATGAGAATAGTTGAAATAATTGAGTTTAATTTAATATTAGGTATCTAAAATTCTTTACTTCTTTTATAGAATTTATTTCAACAACAATTTTTTGAAAATCTTCGAGTAAACCTTCAAAAATGAATGATATTATATTTCCTTCTTTACAGAAATATTGATGTTTGTTGACAATTTGACTTACATAATCATTTTCAATTCGATTGACTTTTTTTAAAATAGTTGTGTCATTTGGAATTACAACAACCATGCTTCCTGTAACATTCTTAGTAATTGGAAATGCCATAGTAGAGGAAGCTGAACTGACTTCAGAAGCGTCCATCGTAGACATCAGTCGAATTAATGCGTCTCTTATCAATTTTGACTTATTTTCATATTGATTTTTTGAAACGAGTTTATTAATGAACGTTTTGAGACTCTCGTTAATCGAAATACTTATTATCGGAATTTTTACCACCTAATTTTCCAAAATTATTTATTAATATAATGTGTGTAACACAAATATAAATAGTTAATGATTAATTTATATTTTCAGAGAACGTGCTAAAACGTTTTTAAAATGCTCTACATCATTAATGAGTTTATCTGCTTCTTCTTCACTGATATTCTCATCTTTTCCGTATTTATTTAAAGCAGTAAGCCAAAACTCAAGCCGACCTAAGACAGGATCCTTATTTCCAAGCATTTTATTTAATCTTATATGGGTGTCATGAAGTTTATTTCGTATATTTTGAGCTTTCCACTTTAAAGCAGCATAATCTGAGACTTCTGCGAGATTCTGAGTTATTGCCATTACATCTATCGTCTTTTCTCTTTCATCTGATCGAATTTTTCTAATAATATTTATTTGTTCAAAAAGTAGTTCAATTGCTTTAGCTAAAAATCCTGTTAATTGTCCAGGATTAGCACACCAAACCCTTACCTCTAAAGATTGGTTCTTTTCCGATACATAAATCCTTGTAATTATTCTCCCGCCTGTTACTTTTGCTTCACTACAAAACCAAGCTTCTGCTTCATATGAATCGGTTGTATCGGTAGTTTCATGGCTTGTCACCATGCTCGTTTCGAAATTTTTAATAGAACGAATACCCGCTCTAAAAGCAAGACGAGGATCTAAATCTGCAATTAAAAATGCTCGTGCATCATTTGGAAGGGTTTGAATGGATAATTGGCAATCTTCAATCGTGCTCAATGAAGTACATACTAAAGGACACTTGATTTGTACCTCTTTTTTTCGTATATTGATTGTACTCGATTCACCTCTTGCATTTTTATATATAACAGTTCCTCCAAGATTAGATATACCACACTCATTTGGTTCTAGATAAAAATCAACTCCTCTCGAGTTTCCTTGTTCTATGACTGGGATATTAATTAATGGGTCTTTAATTTTATAACTTGAAGGTACATCCAATATTACTTTAACACTATGAATTGCCATGTTCGTTTGATTACGGACTACAACTTTAAAATGAAGCTGACCTCCAATGAAATCATACTCTCTTACAACTTCTACTTTCCCTTTATCTTCTGATGCTGGAACTTTTTGGATTGCATCCTCTGGTATCGGAGTTTCTGATGAGATAGAGTATGCAACAAAAAGTCTTTTATGCATGTCGATATATCCATCTATTTCCCCTTTTCCAATCAATTTCGCTAATAACTCTTCTATACTTGATTCTGTAACACCTAATCTATTAGAGAGATCTCTTAAAGGCATTGTTCTATAAGCTTTTGCAATCTCTTTAATTTTAATTTGGAGATATTTTTGAGTTGCAAATTCTCGTCTCTGTGTAAATATTCCCTTGATTGAACCTTTTTTAATTAGATTATGGAGACTCTTCCTTGCGAGTTCGACAGCGATTTTCAATGCAGTAGCTAATTTTGAGAGTTCAAACAATCCGCTTTGTTTTGCATACTCCTTTATTTCTTTATTAATTTGCGTCGAGGTGATTACTTGGTTTCCTTTATCGGCAAAGAATGCGCTTATTTCATTCATTCTCATAAGGTTTACACAAAATGATTTTACTTGTGCTACAGGTAAATTAAGATTTTTAGAGAGATCTGTTAATGAAATCCTTCCACTTTTATTTATGTCTGATTTAATAGTAGAAGTAATGTAACTTTGTGTATAATAAAAAGATTTATCTTGAGAAAATGAACCCTTTATTTGCATCTTACTTATGAGATTATAAATAACTTTAAGAGTTGTTTCTGTACTCATGTCTAACATTACTCCCAAATCCTGTACTTTTATATTCCCTTCATTTTGAAACTTATCAAGGATTTGAGTTCTAATTTCATCTGAAATGTAATGAAACATCCCATTTTTCTGATCTATAATACCATAAATACGTTCTTCTTCAATAAAATCATTTATTAATTTTATAAAATCCCGGGGAGAAATATTAAATGAGCTCTGAATGGTATCAAAACTCGTTACAGTACTTCTTTTAAGTAAATCTAAAAAGCATTTAGGGCAGATATCTTTACCTATTTTTTCCTTTAACCTCCTACTACATAATTTGAATCCCTTAATTAAATTATATCTCTGCCCTTCACGTACTAGTTTTTCTTTTGTTGGGAGAAATAAACCGGGTGTTTTCTCATATGAATTCCATCCACATTGAGGGTTTATACATTCAAAATAATATTGACCTGATGACAATCGTTCTAATTTTAATAAAGATTTGCATTCTGGACAAGTACTATACTCAACAACCGTACATTTAAAATATTGCTCACTAGCTTTAGCTTTACTTACTTTAATTTCATGTTTTGGGCATGTCCATTCAGAAGTTGTTGTCATATGATTAATGCAAAAACTAGATTTACATCTTTCACAAGTAAATTCTATTTTTTCGGACTCACAAAAAAGACATTTCATGTTATTCACAAAACTAAAAATTGAATATTTTTTTTTAAATTTGATTGAATTTAATATTAATAATAAAAATTCAAATTATAATATTTTTGTAGTCCAAAATATAATGATTTTATTAAAATGACTTTTAAGTCATTAGCATGTCAAAAAAGGGATTCGGGAAAAATATTCACTCGAAAAATGCTTGCATACATGATAACGATATTAGAAATAATAATTATTAATAACATTAAAATAAAAAGTGTATTTTTTCTTTCATCTGTAGGCCTAATAAACCTCGAAGTGCCTTGTTTGATCAATGAGATCATGATTAATCCTACAAAAGTTCCAACTCCAAAATAAAATACATATAATGGACCCATTAATGGACCCTTGGTTGTTGCCAAAATGATAGCTTGGGAATAAATAATGAACTCAAAAATACAAGGAGCGAATCCTACAATTGTACCAAATAGAAACGGTGTCCTATTTTTTTCCCAATCAAGATGGGTAATGGAATCTTTATATCTTGCATGTATTTTTTGAGTATAATTACTTTTAGTTATAAAGAAAAATAGAACAATTGCAGCAATAGTATATGATAAGGCTCCAAAAAAGCTTATAAGGTAAGGGTCTAACCTAAAACCAGGTATAAAAAAATTTGGAGTAAAAATTATTAAAGTTGCGATCACAGCTATTAATAAATTAGTAAACATTAAACCCAATCCATAAAGAACTAAGATTAATGCACTTCTTTTTGGACTCTTTGCAATTCCTAATGACCAGAAAAAGAATATTGCTTTATCTTCACAAGGTATTATTGTATGAAATATTCCTATTATAAATGCAGGACCAAAATGGATTACTAAATCATAAAGCGCTTGTAGCATTTTATCTCAAAATAATGTCTTTTTAATTTCAAGATTATTATAATATTAAGTCTTTTTTAATTATATTTCTTTTGAATTTTTGATTATAGATAATGGTAATTTATTTTCATAAAAAGCTTTTCCTACAATAACTCCACGAGCTCCCGTCTTTTCAAGGTTCTTTATATCATCCTCATTTCTGACACCACCAGCAGCATAAACAGGTATATCTATAGAATCAACCATTTTTTTGATATTTATAAGATCTGGACCAACAAATGCACCATCAGCTTCAACTGAAGAAAATAAAATATATCCCGCACCTAACTTTTCAATTTTTTTTCCAAATATAAAAGGATTTATATCTGTTTGTTTTGTCCACCCATGCGTAGAAATTTTTCCTTCTTTATAATCTAACGCGACGATAATTCTTTTAGATCCAATAGTTTCTGATAACTTTTTAATAACTTCTGGTTGTTTAATGGCTAATGTTCCTATTATGATGCGATCTGCACCTAGATTTATGAGTTCTAACGCAGTTTCTAAATTTCTTATACCCCCACCAATCTGAATCTTAACTTCATTTGAAGCGGTTTCTATCATCTTTTTAAGCATTGATTTGTTTTCATTAGAACCCCAAGCACCATCTAAGTCGACAAAATGTAGTCGCTGAGCGCCGTTTTTAATCCAAAATGCTAATGCATCAAGTGGATTTTCATAATATACTGTTTCTGTACCTTTTTTACCCTTAAATAATCTAACACATTTCCCCCCACTTATATCTATTGCTGGAATGATCTCCACTTCATCTCTCCTCTTTACTTTTTAAACTAAATTTACTTATTGCATAAAAAATTAAAATAAGGGATATAGTGAATGCAAAGTTAAACGGAAAGACATCCTGCATTAAATACCATAATAACATGAAAGGTAAATCAAGAAAACTTAAGAATAAAAAATTGTATCTCACATATTTTTTGGCAGGTTCAATCCCTTTATTTAATTCAAACATGATCATAATGAGTATTGGTGTTAAAATTAGTAGATGATGGTTCCATGAATCAAAATATACGAGCAACATTATCAATATACCAAATAGATATCCATAAATTATTCGATTATTATTAAAATTTCCAATTATAAAAATAATCAAACCTAAACCACCAACAATAGCCGTAAGAATTATTAAAACTAATACCTGAACCTGTTCAAATGGAACATTTATTAAATTATAAAAATTTCTAATAAGTTTGGAAATACTGAATGAAAAATTAGGTATGATAGGTGTATCACCTGAAAAATTTGCTTCTAAAAAACCATTTAATAAAACGGGATACCTAAAAAAGATAATTAAATTTAAAGACACGGGAATTAGGGCACCTATCAACCTTATACTGCTTTTTTTTAAATCAAATGTAAAAGTCTTAAGTTTAAAATTATATTGTAAAACTAATAGAAAAGGAATAATGCAAATTGTAATGGGTTTGATTAATATACTAATACCGAGTATAACACTCCCGATTAATTGCCATTTTATGTCATTGTATTTAAGAAAAATAAAAAGTGATATTAAGATTAATAACGTAATATAGAGATTAATCTGCCCTAGTATATAATTATAAATATGAAGAGTGCTCATTAAAAAGATGCTTATATATTTAATAACTTTCCTATCATCTTTTTCTTCATTTATTAAAGCAATAATTTTGTAAATTAGTATACAAATTAATAAATTTAACATTAGATTAGAAAGAGTGAAAATTATATAAGCACTATTAAAATCTATAAGTGAAAATGGAACAAATAATAAGGCGGATAACGGAAAATATCTAAAATTCCATGCTTGATCTAGAATGATATAATTCTCTGGATTATACAGACCAGTAATATCTGTTCTAAATAGATTTCCTGCTTTATAAAAAATTAAGAAATCATTTTGTTCTCTAAAAAAAACTAAACATAGAATAATTGAAAGAAAAAAATAGAATAAATGAATGATTATAGCATATCGGATTAATTCATGAGTCAAGAGCCCCTTTATTCTGTTTTTAAAATTTTTTATTGTTTCACTAAACTTCATATATCATCATTTTTTTCTTAAAATTATCACTTTATGCATTGCGAGTTTTTTTAAAAAAGTTTTTTCAATTATTCTCTCTAATTTCAAAAAGTACCT
Organism: Promethearchaeota archaeon; assembly: GCA_048938445.1. Taxonomy (GTDB): domain Archaea; phylum Asgardarchaeota; class Lokiarchaeia; order Sigyniarchaeales; family SOKP01; genus FT1-020. The sequence goes on from JBHLME010000035.1 coordinate 20,642, forward strand.
TAAAATTGATTTTGGTAAAACGTCAGGAACAAATGAATAAAATTCTATTCCAATTAATTCAGTACTAAATTTTGAAAATTTTAATATTTTTTTTTCACTAAAAAATAATTCATCTCCTTCATCAATAGTTCTTATTCTTGGAAATATTTGTTTTATATAAAAACTGAAAAGAGGATTTTTTAGTGATAAATCAAATATAAAAATTATTCCATTTTTCTTTACTACACGAATCATTTCATATAAAAAATTTCTTTGTATTTCATCCAAAGGTAGATGATGTAAGACATTAATACATAAACAGAAATCAAAATAATTTGATTTAAAAGGAAGATTTCCCCCATCAGAGTTCAATGCATGTTCATTAAACTCATTAAGTAATAATGTATTTTTCACATTATTGAAGGAAAAATCAATTCCGACCATGTTTTTAGCATATTTATTTAAAAAATTCAAGTGCTTACCTTGACCACATCCAACGTCTAATCCAATTTTATTATCTAAATTTTTACAATACTTAAATATAAAGTCCATTTTTCTTTTAAGCAAATATTCTTGAAAATAAATGGGAAGTTCTTCAGAATAATGAGATGCGATTGAATCAAAATGTTCTTGCACCTTCTTCCTTTTATTTTCTGACTTCTCTATTATATATCAACTCTCTTTAGTACTTTTTTTTGTATTCAACGAATACATCCCTATTCCCAATAATATTAATAAAAGAAATATTGTACTTACAAAATTATATGGAAAAAATGATTCAGTAAAACCATAAATTAAAATAAATATCAGATTGAGAAAATTTAAAACAAAAAATCCAGGAATGATATATCTTTTTGCTATATTAGAATTGTTTGGTAAATTAAATATAGTAACGATTAATAAAGGAATAATAATCAATAAATGATGATCCCAAGAATCAAAATAGACTAATAGCATTATTGTAATCCCCAATAAATATGCATAAATAATAGAGTATTGTGTCACTTTTCGAAAAAAATAAATTAAAAATCCTATTCCTCCTATAACACATGCGACACTTGTGAATATTATCAATTGATTGAACGGAATTTGATAAAAAGAGAAAAAATTCGTTAAGAGTTTAGTAATGCTAAAAGAAAAATTCAATATAGTAGGATCTGATCCAGTCAAATTTGCATCAATAAATCCTTCTAATAATGGAGGATATATTAAAAACAGGATTAAATTCAAAGATATAGGTAATATTATACCAATAATTCTTATCAAACTCTTCTTGATATCATAAGTTAATTTTCTTTCTTTTAAATTATAATTTATAACAATCAAAAAAGGAATTAAAAAAATCGTTATAGGCTTTATTATTATACTTATACCCAAAAGAACACTTCCAATTAATTGCCATTTCAAGTCTTCGTATCTAAGAAATATATACAAAGAAATTAGAACTAAAATGACGACATAAATATTAATTTGGCCTAATACATAATTCGATCCTTGGGGAAGTCCTATTAAAAATAAACTAATATAAGTAATGATTTTAGCATCATTAATTTCATCATCTTTACTTCTTACAATAATGATTATTTTATAAAGAATCACGCAGGTTATAATATTGAGAAACAAATTAAAAAGGTTAAATAAAACAAATGCAAATTCATAGTTTAAGAGTGAAAATGGAATGAAGAATACTGCACATAAAGGAAAATACCTGAAGGGAAAATTATAATTTGCTTGATTATAAAGATCTGATGGATTGGTAATAAAGATTTCACCTACTTTATAATAGACTTCAAAATCTACTTCAAATTTTAAAGCAAATAATATTATTGAACCAATAAAGTAAAAAACATGTATTATTACTGCAATTTGAAATATTCGAAACTTCCCCAGTTCAAAAAACCTTGATACAATATTTTGAAGTCTCAGTTTAAGGTTCATTTGAAATAAAACCAATTATGAAATTAATTTATATTGTTTAATTAACTTTCAAAAAAATACTTTTTTGAATACATGGAACATGATTCGCATTCCATCTTTTCATTAATGTATTTTAAAGAATATAGCATAATATTTCTATTCATTTCTTCCTTCGAATTTTTATATCTTTTTCGAAAAATCCAGATTTTATTATATCTTTTTTTTCTTCAGTTAAATCAGTATAAAAATCTATTGAATTCAAATTCTCTTCTTTATTATTATTAAACTTTCTAATGCGATTTAAAGTAAGATGAATAGAATATTTAGAGATATCACATCCTATCCATTTTCTTTTCAATCTTTCAGCAGTTAATAAAGTTGTCCCCGAGCCACAAAAGAAATCTGCGATTAAATCACCTTCATTACTTCCCAACTCGATAATTCTTTCAATTAATTCATGATGTTTTTGAGTAGGAAAGCCTGTCCATTCTTTTGAAGCAGGTTGCAAACATGGTATTCGCCAAACGTCATCTAATTTTTTATCATTTACGATACGATACATGACATTTCCATTTTCATCTTTAGCATTCTTTAGAATACCATTTACATTTTCTCGTTTTAATTGTTTTCTTGGTTTTTCACGCGGAATTCTTAATTCATTAAACGTATAATTATTTGTTTTCGAATATATTAAAATATCATCATGTGCTCTCGGGAGATTTTTTTTTCCTGCTGAATATTTATTATAATAATACCACACGATATTATTGATGAAATGGTTTTCACCGAAAACGTTGTCTAAAATCATTTTTACAGGATGACAAGCATGCCAATCTAAATGGACAAATAATAACCCTGTTTTTGTTAACAATTTCTTGAATAATATAAACCGTTCATATAACATCTGTAAATAAGTATCAAGATCTTTATCCCAATTATCTTCATATGCAACTGTTTCATAATCTAAGTTTTCACCCTTAACTTGAATTTGATAATTAGTTCCAGAAAAGAATGGAGGATCAATATATATTAAATTTATTTTATCTTCAAAAGTATTTAATAAATAATAGAGTACTTCTGCATTATCTCCCCAAAATAGTTTATTAGTCCAATTTTTAACACTTTTATTACCCTGACATTTACTAGGACTTGAATTAGAATAAAAATTTATTTGTTTGAATCGAGTTTCATGTTGTTTTTTTAATTCTTTAATATTGGGAGTAATATCATTTTTATTTCTCCATGCAATATCAACCATTATTCTTAATAAATTAGTATAGATTCTTAATAGTTATTATTAAAAGTAAAATAGTGATATAAAAGAGTAGATTTAAGAAGAAATCAATTTTTCTAATTCTTTGTCGGTAATAAATCCTTTCGTGAGCATTAATTCATTAATTTGATCTAATACCTCAATTATTTTTTTAGAATCAGACATCTTCATTTCATTTTCAATATTTTTCTTTTTTAACTCATCAATATCATAAATTTGCGCTTTTAAATCCATTTTGAGATTCTCTATTTCTTTGTCTTTTTCCGCAAGCATTTGTTCCATCTCTATCTTCATTTTTTCCAATTCATTCTCCTTCTCACTGAGTTTTTGTGGAATATCCTCTTTTAAAGCATTATTCTCCATTTTCACATCATTTAGTTCTTTATCCTTCTGAGAGATTTTTTCTGCCAATTCTTTTATTTTATCGTTTAGATCGTTTACATTGTTTTCTAATTCCCCTTTTTTGACTTCTAAGTCCGATTTATTTGAATTAATATCATTGAACTCCTTTTGTAAATTTTCAAATTGTACCTTAAGTTCGTCCAATTCCTTTGTAGTTGAGGAAAATTTTGTTTTAAATTTTTCAATTTCAATCTGCTTATTTAATTGCTCTTCTTTTGCAATTTTAAGATTTTTGTTAATATTCACGATCTCAGTCATTGTATTTTCTAATTCCCTTTTTTTTTGAGTCAATTCCCGTTCTAAATCATTAACTTTTGTTCTTAAGTCTAATAAAAACTTTCCTTCTACTTTTTGTTTTGAGTCAGGTTTCTCCTCTGCCAAACGCCAATCTATATAAATTGTTCTTCACCCTATATTACAATTTTTAAATATAAATATAATTATTTTTTAAAGTATAAAAAAATACCATGATTTAAAGTAATTGTGACTCTTAATTTAAAGAAATAAAGCTACATTGTTCATATTTATGGAATTAAAAAAAATGAATAAAAATTACCATATAAATTTTTCTTCTTCTATTTTAAAAAATTTTAAATAGAATTTATTTTATTATTAGAGAAAATGCACTTATGAAGGTAACTTTAAATGTTAATTATTGATAATTTAAAACTGCTTTTTAAAAAAGAAAATAGATTGTATTTAATCATTGTAATATGGTTACTCGTTGGTATTATCATAATAGACTTTTTTCCAATCATAGGGATTTTTATTTTTATACCCTATTTAGCATTTTTAATGTTTCTCTATTTATTATCATTAGTCTCTAAGAAAGATATTCGCAAATTCTCACCTTTAACACTCATTGGCTTATTGTTGATATCGATTCCATTAATGATCATTATAATTATTGTCTTATTTGTCTTGTTTGCCATTTCATTAATATCTTATGTCTTAATGACATCATGGTTCATTCTTTATGGTCTCATTCTTACATCTAAAAGAGTAGATAAGACCCTTTATAGGAATAAACTCAAACCATTGACAAGAAATATTGAATTTTTTGGAGGAGTGATATTATCAATTGCTTTATTATTTTTATTTTTTATTGCACCTTCCCTAGATACTAGTAATTTAATCTTTGAAAGTGGAACTTCGCAAAATTTGATTTTATATTTAAATTATGCATATATAATAGTTGGAATATCAATATTCATATTATTTTTTATATGCTTCATCTATATTTTTAAAAAGTCGTTTAATGCATGGTATGGGATATTCAGTATTTTAATTGCAGGATATACATTCTTTTTAGTCTTAAAAATTTTTTTAGGAATTACAGGATTAGGTTCTGATTCAAATATTTCTACTTCAAATACAGATATTCTTACTGAGATTGGTTTACTCATTACTGATGTATTGATTATTGTTTATGCTATTAGTACACTTTTAGGAACGAAAGCAGAATTATTAGCAAAACAATTAAAATATTTTGGAATTGATACTATTTTTATTTGGTTGTTATTTTCAAAAGCATCATATGAATTTATAAAAAATTTCCCCTATACCCAGTTATTAAAACTCTCAATAAATGTGTCAGGTACCACATATTCTATTATTCCATTTTATGATCTAATAAATGTGTTAAATAGTGAAATAATTAATATTGTAAAAAATGTGGCTGTTTTAGTCTTCTTCATTATTTTAATAGTAATTATTGGCTTATGGGAAATAAGAAAATATAATAGAACAATATTTAAACAAAGAAAAGGAGAAGAAATAGAATTACCAGATTTAATTTCTCCAAAGCAAGACATTCTTGAAGAAAAAGTAGAAAAAATTGATGAACCAACTGATGATAATACTGAAATGGATGAAAATAATCAAAATTTAATTTAAAATAAGAGTAATGGAGATAACCTATAATTTATAATTAAAATTTTTTAACCTCCTTTCATTTTAGTTTCGCGAAAAAATTGAATATGGCTTATATTTATATTCTTGGATCAACATTTGTAAATATATAGGATTTGGGGTTTATTAAGAACTTTTTACTCTTAATTTAGTGGATTGAATTTGAAAGGAATGAAAAAAATTCTCTTGGGTGGTGCTGGAGGCGTTGGTAAGACAACACTACTAAATCGTTTTCTTTCAAATAGATGGATACCCTCACCCATGACTATCGGGATTCAATTTTCTTCAAAAGTAGTAGAAGTAGAAGGCATGACCGAAAGGTTAATATTTTTTGATTTTGCGGGGCAGCGTAGATGGAGATTTTTTCAAGAATCTTTTTTTTCAGGAGCAGATGGTGCAATTTTATCTTTTGATTTTCAAAGATATATATCATTTGAAAACTTAGAGGAATGGGTACAACTTTTCAGGATAAATAATCCAAATCTACCTATTTTATTAATTGGAACAAAAGCCGATTATGAAGATAGAGTTGTATCCAAGAATAACATAAAGGAATTCATGGAAAAATATGATATCTTTAATTTTATAGAAGTTTCATCATTAACAGGTGAAAATGTAAAAATAATATTTGAAAATTTAATTCGAAAAATTCTTGGTTTGGAGCTATTATCTGTTCCAGAAATTCCTGGTAGGATGACCTCGGGAAGACCACGCAGGAATAATAAAAATTCGATTTCAAATTACGCAATAAAGAAATATCAAATTAATGAATATATTTCATTACAATTGGACTGGAACATGACAAATATCTACATTAATGGGATTCATTTTAACCAATGCAAGTATCTTTTATTAGATATTCCATTAAGTGAAATTGAAAAATATGATGAGATTGATTCAATTGATAAAGCGGTAGAACTTTTGGACCATTCTCTTGAAACCCATTCTATAGAACGTTTTAAAATTGATCCTGAAACGGAATTCTGGGGGCATTGCTCAAATCTTCAAGCATGGGTAGAAAATGACTATGATACAAGAATCATACACAGAAACTTAGCTTTTCCCTTATTAAAGAAACTTTCTGAAATAGGAGATCTAATTGCTAAGAAAGTATTTAAAAATGAGATTGCTTTGAGGTTAGAGGAGAATTTTTCCTCAGTTACTCATTATCTCGTGGAAGAAGGATATTTAAAATTTTTTAATAAAGAAGAACTTGACCTATTATGTAAGAAAAACGATTTATTGAAAAAGCTGATAAAAAATAGGGTTTTACATTAAAACGTTCTCATTTTTGTGTTTAATCATTCTTATTATCACTTAATATCATTAGGATCGAAAAAATCTTTAGAATAACCTTTTAATAATATGCTTATTAAACTCAGTTATAAAGCATATATTGATTAAATACTAAAGGTGTTAATATGAACCAAAGCAATGCCATTGTTGATAAAGAATTGTTTTTAAAAAATATGGAACAACTTTCGCTGAAAATTGAACAATTAACCGATGAATTTTCGAATATAAAGAATAAATTGAATAAGTCTAATTTAATCAATCGCTCCTTTGGCCTTAAAGCATTACATAATTCTCATACCCTTGATTTTGCAAAAGATGTTCCGGGTATTGGAAGCCCTACTAAAGATTATAAACTTTCTATCAGAGCAATTTCAGAAGAATGGAAAGGAAGAAAAAACGATATATTGATTGCCATTAGACAACAAGAAAAGGAAACTCATGCTGATGTGAAGTCTTTAGGTATACGAATTCCGATTAGTGATGTTAAAACTCTACGTGTTCTCACTCAAGAAATATTATCAATATTATATGTTGCTTGTGAATTAAAAGCAATTGATATTAATCAACTTTTAAGGGATATTTTAATAGAAATCAATCAAAATGGGAAGAAAATTTTAAATGAAATAAAAGAAAAGATGAAAGTATGATATTATATTAACCTTTTTATAATAGAGAAAATAAAAATGATTTCTAGGTTTTTCTAATTACAGGGACATATTTATTAGTTATAAACTTGAAAATTGAAACCAATATTGTAATAGGAGCATTGGGGAATATTTTTTTTAAGAAAGGAGAATATTTTTATATTGGTTCTGCAATGGGACGTTCGGGTTCATCTTCTTTAATTAATAGAGTTAAAAGGCACGTTTCTAATTCAAGCATCAAAAAAATGCGCTGGCATATTGATTATTTCCTTCAAAATAAAAATACAAAAATAACAAGAATATATTTAATTCCGTGTAAACAAAAAATTGAATGCCTAGTCGCTCAAGAAATTAAAAATATTTCTAAAGATTATATAAAAGATTTCGGAAGTTCTGATTGTAATTGTTGTAGTCATCTATATCTTGTTAATGAGAGTTAGAACTAATAACATTTGAGAATTTAGCTAAAATATAAAAAAGATAAGATTATTTTTGTTCATGAATAAAATATAGAATATAATTTGAGATTTTCTCCTTATAGATAAACCCATGTTCTTCAAGAATATCTAAATAATTACTTAAAGTATTTGAATGGATCTTTAGTGTACTTGATATTTTAGTTTTAGTATGCCCAATATTATTCTCTTTGAGGAAATTGAGTATGAGTCTACTTTTTTTCTTTGATTTATAATAGAAAGGGATGATATCATCGAATGATAAAGATGAATCAAAAAAAATCTCATGGTTCTCAATTATTTCTGATTTTATCAACCCAAATTTTAGAAGAACTTGTAAGTGAAAATAAATTACATATTTACTTATTTCCACGTTATCCACAATATTATTAAGGTAATATCCGGGATTATTTTTAATGAATTCATATAACTCTTTTCTATTTGGAGTATCTAAAACAGTTTGTTTTGTTAGTTTTGATCCTTCAACTATAAATCTCTTTTTTAATAGCGAATTCAAGTTTCTTTTTATTCCATCAGTATTCATATTCGTTGATGTCTTTGCTAATCTCGCGCTAATATAGGGGATTATCTCATTTATTCGAAATGTTCTATTTTCATTTAAATATTCAATAATAATATTTAATACTACTTCTTCTTGAGTAATAACCGGTGCTTGTCTTGTTTTCATCATTTTTAACATTCCCTCGTCTCTGTTTTAACTCTGTTTATCTATTTTTTTCGAATTCTTCATTTCTAACATTCCTTCGATTATTTTCAGCTGCTCTTGGGTGTTAAATACAACAAGATCTTTTAGTATCTCATCTAATTCGTTTTTATCTAAATTCAGTTTATCTAATTTTCTTTTAATTTCATTTGGAATCGCGGTCATTTCTATATCGCCATGTTTCAATAATTCTTCTATTGGATTGCTTGAATTAATTAAATTATTAAAATTAATTTTCTCGTCTTCAATTTTTACCTTGTTTGACGACTCAATATCCATCGTGATATTGGAGTCACATATCCAACAGCTTTCTCCCCTCCTCATTAATGTAGATGCGCATTTCAAGCAATATTTTGCTTTACATTTAGGACATACATAATTAATTCCTTTTATTTCTCCTTTATGAATTACGCATTTATCCTCTTGCTTTATAATATCTATTTCCTTTTCCGTTTTTTCTAATTCCTTCTTTTTAAGGGCTTTTTCTTGGATTGTAACCTTCTCTTCTACTTTTTGCTTTTTCTTTTTTGAAAGGCTCTTAGGTGGCTTCGCCTTTTGAATGACCTTTGATTCCAATGGTTTGATGGGAGTGAGCATATCTGGAGTAATTTGTGGTTTTACCCTTTTTTCTTGTCGAGATTCTTCATCCTGCAAGGTTGACAACTCGCTTGTGAGAGGTACTTTCTGTTCCAATGGTTTAAAAGCACCTTCTTTTTTTTTTTTTTTACGTGAGATGGTCACGTAGCCTGTAGTGAGTGTAATACCAATCGTGCTTAAAATGATGATAATGATTATGATGTACCATGGAAATGGAGTGATTGGATTGACAGTTTCACTCATCAAAAAAGTCGATAATTCAGTGGTTGTGAATTCCACGTAATGATGTGTCGAATTTAACGAGAAATCTACATCCCGCCATAGGCCCAAATCGGAAACTCGATGAGAAACCCATAGATTCAAGGGATTGTGGATTTTCAAGGGATCGTAATAGAATCGAATGGTAACGCTCGAGAGGATTGAACTATCTTTAACCAAATTAGCACTATACAAGTCAATGATATACGTGTACAAAGTGGACGTATCATATCCAGGATCGCTAATGATCGGAATCTCAGAAGAAGCGTTGCTAACGCGCAAGTATCCAATGGAATTCAGTTCAATTTCAATGTACATGCCATGCTCATCGATCATGTCCAAGATATTGAGGTTTGGTCTCAGACAAATGTATTCCCAATCGAGAGAGAAATACCGCTTGTCAGATTGAAAGATGAATCTGTTGGTCGTAGTTCCAAACACTTGAATCGAGTGCAAACCATTTCCCGTGGGCATCGGAATGGTCGTGTTGCCTTGAATCGTGATGTTAGCAGCTCCATCCAAGGAATAACCCATCCAATCCAAGACCGTGCTATTTTCATAACTGAGCAACAAACCCTCGTTCATGTTATCTCCGATATTATAATTTGGATCCCATGAATAGCTGATGGCATCAAAATACCCTTCCCCTGTTTCTGCACTTACAGGATTTAGTAATCTCAATCTATTAAAATTTGTCGCAGTTCTCCAGAAAGGTTCACCTGATAAGTATTGAACTCCGTTGACGTATACATTAAACGTGTCTGCGGCAAGCCCCATATAATTTCCGGAGCCGCATTCAAAATCCACTCTCATGTGAAACCACGTTCCATCCGAATATAACCCTGGTGCGAATTCAATGTGAGAATTGTGTTCCAATTCAAATTTTCCATTATCATACCAATCAATTAAAATATAAATTGATTCTTGCCCCAAATCATTGAAGAGTTGAAATCCCAAACAGGCACCCGTGCCTCCAGGTTCGTAACGCCACCACCATTCTACAGTCCCACTTGTTTGACTGACTTCAAAATAATTTGAGATCATGCACCTCTGTCCCACTACGGCACCGGCATCAATAAACTGGATGACTTGTTCATGTCCTCCATGACTTGCTTTTACCGTGGTTGCACAATTTGTGCCATCTTGATCTATCCACCCGATTGGAAAACTCCCGTCTAGGTCATTTTCAAATCCATAGGTAGCAGGATAATACCCGCTCATTGGTGCCGTGTAAGTTCTATTTTCGGGTGTAATAATTCTAATTGGACTACCAGTCCAATTAGAATCAATAAAACGCATGATGAAAGCGTCAAAATTGCTTGAACTGGACTTACGGATATATCCCGTAATATAGATATTTTCTGATGCATCTACCGCAATATCCCTTGGCATATCAGATCCTCCATTATCCCAGGTATTATTCCACAGTAAGTTTCCAGAATTATTATATTTCAAAATGAAATTATCAAAATCTTCCCCTCCTGGAATGAATCGCTCCCCTGTAACATATATATTTCTAAAATTGTCTAATGATAAACCAAGACCCCTATCACTATCAGTATCACCCCACGTATCATCCCATTGTACAATACCAGAACTATTATATTTAACAATAAAAACATCTTGATTTCCTGCACCATAACTAGAAGTAATTCCCACAATATAGAGATTTCCTAATTCATCTAATGCAATATCATAACCACTATCACTATTACTTCCACCCCAGGTGAGATCCCATTGAAAAATTCCCAAATTATTATATTTTACAATAAAAGCGTCCCAATCACCCGCACCAAAGCTTCTGGTATCTCCCGTAATATATATATTTCCAAAGTCATCCGAATCAATACGTTTTCCAATTTCACTATTAATACCACCCCATGTTTTATTCCATAGAAAATTACTCGAATTGTCAAATTTCACAATAAAAACATCATTTTCTCCTGCACCAAAGCTTTGAGTACGGCCAGTAATAAATACATTTCCCAAATTATCTGAAATAATATCATAAGCTTCGTCTTGACTAACACCTCCCCAAGTGATTTCCCATTGAAAATTACCAGAATTGTCATATTTTACAATAAAAGCATCCCAACTGCCTGCACCAAAGCTAGATGTTTCTCCTGTAATATAGACGTTTCCTAATTGATCTAGTGCAATACCTCTTCCAGTTTCAACACTACTCCCTCCCCAAGTGGTATTCCATAGCAAATTTCCGGAATTATCATATTTTGCAGTGAAAACATCATAATTTCCAGCTCCAAAACTTGTAGTATCTCCAGTGATGTAAATATTTCCGGAATTATCCAATGTAATAGCTCGGGAATAATCTTCATTGTCACCACCCCAAGTGATATTTAAATCTGAAACATACTGATTTATCTGCGCTGTACTTACATCAATAAATCGATTTGAAGAATTTAAAGCAGCAGAAGATATATTCAAATTTAATGAACCAAGGATAACACAGCAGAAAATCCCTACTAATAAAAGAGATTTTATTTTTACTCGGGTACTTTTCACTCCTTTATCGCCCTTTTGATTATATTATTAATTGATACAATAATAAATTGATTAAGATTTATATAAAAGCTGGTCTTTTTTTATTGGTTTTTATCATTTTGGGATTAATGACCATAATTTTAACAGTATCATTACTGTAAAAAATTTTTTTGATTTTATATCATAAGATTTTTTTTTAAAAATTAATCAATTCGAATTAACGATAATAATATTTATTTCGTCATTCTATATAAATAAGCATAAAACAAAATTGAAATACTAAACTTTCCATTATATATTTTAACTAAATATTTTTACAAAAAATAAAAATTCAAGAAATTCTTCTATATTTTTTTTAAACACGTGTCATTATTTCTTTCAATCATGTTGATAATAAATTAAAACTTCATTTATTCCTCTTTGTTTGGGAAGTGCATTTTTACCATGCTTTTTCAAGGTCAATTGATATGAGGATTATAATTTTTATCAAAATAATGATTAACAATAATTATTAACTAGCAAGATTTAATATTGCTTATTAAAAACGATATAATGAAATTAATTTAGATGTGATTATAAATGGGAATGTTAGATGGAAAAGTTGCGATTATTACAGGTGCAGGGAGGGGATTGGGACGTGAAGAAGCAATAGCAATGGCGAACGAAGGATGTAACCTAGTTATAAATGATTTAGGAGGTTCTTTTGATGGTTCTGGGGGTGAAACTAAAATAGCTGATGAAGTTGCAGAAGAATGCAGGAAATTAGGTGTCAAGGCAGTCGGAAATTACGATTCTGTTTCAGACTTTAATAAAGCTAAGGGGATGGTCGATCAAGCGGTGTCTGAATTTGGAAGGCTGGATATTGTAGTGAATAACGCGGGGATTTTACGTGATAGAATGATTTATAATATGGCAGAAGAGGAATGGGATGCTGTGATCGCTGTGCATATGAAAGGAACTTTTAATTTATGCCGGCATTCTTCGGCCTATTTCCGGATTGAAGCTAAGAAGAATCCTAAAGCTAAAAATTTCGGAAGGATTATCAATACAGCTTCCGATGCAGGGCTTTTAGGTAATACGGGTCAAACAAATTATGGTGGTGCAAAAGCAGGTATAGCTGCAATGACCTTAATTTTATCTCAAGAATTAAAAAAATATGCAACCGTTAATTGTATTGTTCCACAGGCAAGAACTCGGTTAACAACTGATGCAACACCTAAATTTGCTGAAATTATGTCAAAAAAAGATGATTCTGGATTTGATATTTTTCACCCTGCAAATGTTGCACCAATGGTTGTCTATTTAGCGTCAGATAACGCAAAAAGAATAAATGGTGAAGTTTTCCGGATTATTGGAGATAAAATATGGTTATTACGTGGGTGGCACTCAGTAAGTAGGATTGATAATGAGGGTAAAGCATTTACAGCTGATCTTATTGCTGAGAGAATCAAAGAATTAACAAAAGGTGCACCCAAAAAAGAAACAATCATGGATGTTTCTGGGCAATTAATTACAATGTAGTTAAATTAATTCTTTAATTTTTTTGTTTTTTTAAAACCGAATCTTATTAGTGAGGGGTGTTTAATCTCCACCTAAATCTGCTCCTTTTGTAACCGTCTTCTGAACGGCTTTTTTAGCTAACTTAACTGGATCAACTATACTTCTAGCTCCTTCTAATGCGGCTTGACCTGCTTGATTTAATACTCCTCCGGTAATCTGTCCTCCAGTAGCTATTTCTTGTGCAACAACACTGACTGCAGGAGTAAGTACTGCGGAAGCAATAGTGGTAACTGCTGTGACAGCTATGATTTTAGCGATTTTCTTTGATCGAGGACTCATTCCTCCACTCTTTTCATTTTCATCAGATTCAACGGCCTCCAAGGCTCTTTTTAATCCTTTAATTAATATATTCAAGGCATCTTCTTTCTTTTTCTTTTTTTCATCGACATATACACCTTCCTTATAAACATATTCTAGGAATTTGTCTAGATCTTTGAATTTTTTTGATTTTTTATATCCACTCCAGTCATCATCTTTAAAATTTGATAAAATATTTTTCACTGATCTTCCTTCTTCCACCTTATTTATAAAGATTTTAGGAGACTTTGTATCGCTTAAATAGACTGCTTCATATATAACATCTCCAAATTCTTTTTTTTGACCGATTAATATCCTAAAATTTATTTTATCTGTGTTCCCAATCAAACTTTTTGAAAATTTAGCTAATGCTACTTTAGAATCATTAATTTTTTCTTCAATTGTATCTGATCTTTTCTCTTCAAAAAAATCACTTAGTGCTTCAAAAGCGTCCTTAAAAATTTTAGCGGTTTTCTTTATTTGATCACTCATTAGTATTTCCTTGTTTTATGTTTTTTTAACAAACATTCTTATAGAAGAAAAGTAATAATTTAGTTATTTATATCTTACCAATAAAATTATGATTAAGGTCTTGAAATTATCCAAAAGGTTAAAATTACGTGATAAATTTTACTTATATGAAGATATTAACATGATTTTTACCCATGTAATTTAAATATATTTTAAAAAAAATAAAAAAGATTTAAATAACCTTTATAAATTCTATTATGTAAAACGAAAAAAAGAATTTAAAAAATTCATAATTACATTAATTTCATAATTAGTTAATCATGTCAGCTAAAAATAATGAAATGGAAGAATACGATTTTGAGAAGAATTTAGATTACAAAATCGAGAATGTTGTTGCTACAGTTAATGTAGAAATTGAGGAAAAAATGGATTTAAATATCATCGCTCGAAAACATAGTGATGCAGAATATAATCCAGAACGATTTCCTGGTTTAGTAATGAGAATTAATGATCCAAAAGCCACCTTTCTCATATTTTCAACAGGGAAGATGGTTGTCACTGGACTTCGTAAAGCTGAAGAAGCGGCACGTGGAGTAGACAAAGCGATAAAAAATATTAAAAAGGCAGGAATAAAAGTTGCAAACCCAGATATTACGATTCAAAATATTGTCGCTAGTGGAGATTTACATACCAATATTGATCTAAACATGGCTGCTATAGTGATGGAAAATGTCATGTACGAACCTGAAGTATTCCCTGGTTTGATATACCGAATGATTGAACCTAAAACAGTCTTCTTAATTTTTTCCACGGGAAAAATTGTTTGTACAGGTGCTAAAAACAGTGAAATTGTTCGAGAAGCGGTATTACAATTAAATCGTGTTGTACGAGATATTGGAATAGCTAAAGATTCAGGAGATTTGGATTCTGAATTTGATGATATAAGCTTTATTTAAAATTTATTAAATTTTTTAATCTACACTTACATTTTTTTTTCATTTTTAAATGATTTTGAAATTTAAACTTGAATATTAAATTAAAATTTGGAGATCTTCAGGTGCGATTCATAATAATTTTTAAATTATTCACCAATAGTTTTTAAAAATTCTTATCTTATCTAAGATTTATGGGTCTTTTTACTGTAAAAAATATACTAAGCCTTACATCTATGGGACCTTCATTTTTAAAATCAATAATAAGGGGGATTCCATTTTATGTAAATTATGATTTAACCTGGCAATGTAATTTAAAATGCAAGCATTGTTATTTTTTTTCATCAGCAACTGAATTAAAAAATAAAAGAAAGGAATTATCGAATGAAGAATGGATTAAGGTTTTTAAATATCAAAGAAAACTAGGAACAAAAATTGCTATTTTAACTGGTGGAGAACCTACTCTAAGAATGGATGTAATAAAAGAAGCAATTAAAATTTTTCCTTCAGTTCAAGTCGTATCAAATGGAGTTATAAAATTACCTCGACTTATGGGATATGATCCATCAAAATATTGGGTAAGTTTAGATGGTACTAAGGAAACCCATAATGAAATAAGAGGAGTAAGAGTTTATGATAAAGTCATAACATGTATTCAAGAAAGTAATCCTATTGTTAATACAACGATTATGACCTTAAATTATAAGGAAATTGAAAATGTTGTTAAGATTGCTGCTGATAATGGTGCTTCTGGATTTGTTTTTCAATTTTATACAGGATATCCTAACGATCCTCTATTATTAAAAGGAGGTATATTAAAAAGAGTAATTAAAGACATAATAAAAATTATGCGTGAATATGGAAGTTTTGTTTTTTATTCTAAAAAAATGTTAGAAATATATATGTCAA
>JBHLME010000158.1:0-8455 GCA_048938445.1 Promethearchaeota archaeon
CATTTAGTTACTGAAACGGATAGTTATTATCAACATCCCTATCAGAGAGGTCCTGTAAATGTACCTTCAAATGCTCGATATACCATTGCTGCTATTGCTCATTCCCATGGCCTTTCTCAAGATATCGTGAGTAAAAAAACCATTCAAAATGCTATAAAATTCTTTAACCTTGATATATCTAATTAGTAATTGAAATCTTAGATTATAACTTTTTTAAAAAAGAATCTTATAAAATACTGTAAAAATATTAAGATAAATTAATTAGACTATATTCAACAAATTTAATGGGAATATTTGCATAGCCAGATATGTCTAAACCTCCTAACTGATCAATAATATCAGGAGGAATTTTGGTATTTTGTATCCACAAGGAAGTTAGATTCATTAGTGATTCTAAGCCTTTTATTTCAGTTATTTCATTATCTCCTAAATCTAGTGTATCCAAGTTTGTTAATGTCTCGAGACCTTTTATTTCACTGAGATTATTTGAGGAAATAAATAATTTCTCTAAATTCACTAGAGGATAAAGACCTTTTATTTCTGCTATTTGATTTTCTTTGAAGTTTAGTATTTTTAAATTGACTAGATGATCAATTTCCTTAATATCAGTAATTTCATTCCCATTTAACCATAATGTTTCTAATTTTTTTAGATTTTTAAGTCCCTTGATTTCACTTAATTGGCAATTATTCATATAAAGCTCTCGGAGATCTGTTAAATTAACTAACCCAGAGACCTCCTCAATTGGATTTCCTCCTAAATTTAAAACCTTTAATTTAGTAAGTTCGTCTAATCCTGAAATATCTGTAATTTGATTACCAGAAAGCCAGAGGACTTCTAAATTTATGAGATTCTCAAAACCTTCTATTTCAGAGATAAGATTCCATGATAAATCTAATTTCTCTAATTTTTTGAGTTTATCAAGTCCTTTTAACTCAAGAATCTGGTTTCCCCTGAGATATAATTCTTTTAAATTTGTTAGTTCATCTAATCCTTCCAATATGGTTATTTGATTGTTAATCAAATGTAGAACTTGCAAATTTTTTAAATTTTCCAATCCTGAAATTGTGGAGATATTATTACTTCCAAGGTTTAAAATTTCTAGCTCCTTGAACTTTTCTAAATCTTTAATTTCAGTCAAATTATTCGAGCTTAACTCCAAATTCTTTAAATCTTTTAATTTCTTGAATCCCTTAATATCATTAGTGTCTTTTATTTCTAATAATCCTAAATCCAAAAATCCATTCTTCAATTCATAAGTTTTCCCTTTATATTCAACTTCAGACATGTGATTTCACGAGAAACTAGAAAATTCTCTATAATAATTTTTTATATTTATAATTAACAAAACCTAATTAATAAAGTTATTAAATAAATTAGTTAAGTGAAAGCTTTAGAATCCATAATTTATAGATCAGGTATAATTTTTGGCTCTTTTTCTTTTCCCAAAAATTAGTAGCTTATTATGTTCAAATAACAGGAATATATCTTTATAATATTACGGGAAAACTAAATACTATAATTAATTTGAAATTACTTCATATAAGATCTTTCGTTAATAATTAATACAGATGACTAATAAATGTGAAGATTGTGGGAGGTGTTGTTTAAATACTGAAATGCCCCTTTCATTACGAGATATAGAAATAATTTTAAACAATTTTCCAGTCAAGTTAAAAAAGGAAAGTTTTGCTCTGAAAATAACAAATTATTATTATCAGCTAAAGAATATAGATGGGCATTGTTTTTTTTTTGATAAGACAAATAAAAATTGTAAGATTTATGCATTCAGACCTCAAGGTTGTAAATTTTACCCAATTATTTATAATCAAGACAAAAAAAAATGTATTTATGATGATTATTGTCCAAGAACAAAATTATTTATTCAAGGTACACGTGAATTTAAAATGACTTGTAATAAAATAAAAAAATTCTTGAAAGCAGAATTAGAAATCATATAAATTTCTTTATAGTTGGATTTTATTGCTTTATTTGTTTTCTAGTTTTTCTTTTTGTCCCAAATTTCCCTCATTTATTGTCAATTTTAACTGATCATCATGACGTCTTGTATATATATCTTGATATTTCTCTTGCAAAGCATCAATATCTTTTATCTGTCCCCCAATAATCTCTTGTAAGTTGTCTTCAAAAAATTTGTTTTTTTTGAATTTAACTGCTGGAAGTCCCGCATAAATCCATCCATCTTCTAATTCTTGTCCAATAGTAGTTGTTGAAGCTGCTGTTAGAACTGTATTTTTACCCATATGCGTTCCTGGCATTACAAAAGAATGAGTACCAATTCGAGCATTGTCATCAATCGTTGTTTTTTTTATAATTAATAGGTTGCCGACTAATATTGATGATTGAACGGTACTTCCCTGTCCAACAACAACATTATTTCCAAAATCAATGAATTCACAATCAACCCATCCTTCAAAGAGAGAATTATTGAATTTTGTTTTGACTCCAAATACCTTGAAACATAAGTTATCCAAAAAAGGGAAAGGAAATCTGTGTGCTAACCAAACAGGCCATCTTTTTATTGTATTTCTCATGCTCCAGTACCTATAGTCTTTATCAGAAACGTCCCGTAAGAAGACTCCTTCCCGAGGTTTATGAATGGCATTTATAATTACTAATAATAGTTTGGCAAAGAAAAGCGAGACCAGAACAACGGTCAAATACATGAGAAAAGCAATTAATGGAATTAAGAGATAAAAATGGATGTCAAATCTCCAAGGAAAAATGAAATGCCATGTATTGATTTCCTGCCAGAATATCCAAAATTCAAAAAAGACAGAAAGAATACTAATCCACATTAAAAATAAATAAAACAAGATATAACGTTTTTTAGCTAATACTAAAGCATTAAAAGGACCTACCCTTAAAGATGACGGAACACTCATTTTTTTATTAATTTTTTTTATATTTATATCTATTAAACTAAATCTTTTTTATCCTCATCAATATTAACTTCATGTTCAATTTCATATTTCTTCTCCTCATCTACTTCTTTTTTAATTAAAATATTTCGTCTCATTTCGGCATATTTATTTGGTTTTAATTTACGAGGAGGAATACCATGATATACCCATCCAGGTTCTAAGATTTGATTAAATATAGTTACAGCAAAACCACCTAAGAATGATTCCTTTCCGGCTATTGTACCTGGAGCCACTGTTGAATGTCCCCCTAGAACTACATAGTCATCCAAATAGATCTTTTTTATGATTAAATATTTTCCTACAACCATTGAACCCATTAATGCAACACCTTGTCCAACCAAGACATTACGTCCAAATTTAACATATTCAAGGTCGCACCAGGAATCATAAAGATGACTTGAAAAATCTAATTTTAAACCAAACCAACGGAATCCAAGAATATCTACAAGGGGGACGGGGCAGTTATTCATTAACCATAATACTAATTTTTTAATTTCAGTTCTTAGACACCAAAATTCAAAGTCTTGATCACCCCATTCAGCAAGAAAAACACCCTCTCTGGGTTTATGAATAAGATTTATCATGATTAAAAATAATTTACTAAAAAACACACATGAAATTATAAAAAGAAATACAGAACCTACTAACGAAAGTGGCAGGAAGATAATCTGAATAATCCACAACCAAGGATTTAATTTTACTGCAAACCATATATATTGATACCAAGTAATTCCAACAATAAATCCACTAAGCCAAAAAATCGGGATGTATAATATGAGGAATTTTATTCCGACCTTACTTATAGCACTGCTTGTTGTAAAATCAATAATATATTCTTCATTTAATTTATCTTTCTCTATTTCTTCTTCCATTTCTTTATTTTCTTCCATAATTAATATCTTTTAATCCTCTATGCCTATTTTATTTTTTTTCATTCTTGGATTTTAATTGTTTTTCTCTTAATGCTTTATCTTTCTTTAAATCGCTTTCAGTTAGTTGTAAATAATCATGAATTTTACTTTTAAAAATTTTACGTAAGGGAATTCCAAAATAATAATTTTTTCCTTTTAAGACGCTAAATTTTGTAGCACTTGCCAGGGGTAATAAATAAGAATTATCCCTTATATCACATCCTGGAGTGACCGCATTTCCCCCTGAAAAAGTAACATTATCTCCTATTTTAATTTTAAAATAATTTATATTCCCAAAAATCCCTTCAACCACGTGAGAAGCAAGAATACTATTAACTCCTATATAACAATTCTCTCCAATATCTACATATTTATCTCCACATACTTGCTCTTCAATTATAGAACCTTTTCCAACTGTATTTGAACCTATAAAATTAAATGCCCACTTTGATAACCAAGGGAAAATACCTTTTGTAAATAGGTATTTTGGATATTTTAACATGAAAGAACGAATGTGATAAAAATCTAAGGTTTTACTTGGAATATTTCGTGGAATTACACCATCCTTTGATGGTAATTTTCTTTCTGTATACTGATATAAAACGCGAATAATCAATGCAGCACAAAATAAATGAATTAAATAGCTTGCGATTAAAACAACAGGAATTAGTAAAAAAGACAAAAGAGGTACTAATTCCGTAAAAAGAGCAATGATGTTAGCAGTATCTAAAACATAAGGTTTAAAGACCAATAAGATATAACTAAAAAAGACTATTCCAGGAATAAAATATGAAAGTAGGTAAGTTATAAAAAATGAAAGTATGTTCCACATTAATTTTAAATTTATTTCTTCTTTGATAATTTCTTTTTCATTATTGTCTGAATCAGCATTATCATCGATATCTGGATCCAATATACATCACTCTCTTGTATATTTTTTAAATAATTCATCTTCATTTATTTTTTTTATCAAATATTTTTTTAATTTTATAATCAGTTATTTTAAAAAAGATCCTTTTTTTACATTTTATCATATATTATAATACATTATATCGAAATGTTAAAAATTATGATGTAGATTAAAGTAAATTAATAAATTGTGAATAACCTTTTTATTTTAAATAAAGATGCATTATTTTTCTTGAAGTTTTCGACAATATAACGACAAAAAAAAAAAATTAAGACATAAAAATAGATAGAATTTAAAATGAAAGTTTATATTAATTCCATAGAAGGATTAAAATTTTTAACGATAAAGTTAACCTTGAGAGGATCCTTAACAGATTAATAAAAAACAAGAAATAAATTTTTAAATCCATGAGTAATATTAATTTACTAGGTATTGCAATAGTCTTCATGTTAAATTTAACTCAATTTTGTGATCAAACTAGTGGAGATAAGTAATGGATGATAATTCGATTGAATTTTTGACAAATTTGTACCCTACCGTCATAAATTCGAAGGGAGAAAAAAAGAAATTTGACGAGTATAACATTAAGGAAGTATTAAATAAAGAGACTGGACTTGATATCTTAATTGCTGATAAAATTGCTCAAGAGGTCATACGTCAAATTATTGGTCTTGGGTATAAGGAAATCACTACAAATCATATTCGTGAACTTGTATGTTTAAAACTTACTCAAAGAGGAATGAATAAATACCGTAATCTTTTTGCAAGAGCAATTAATCTAGAAAATATTAGTTTCAAGTTAGATGAAAAATTTCTCAATAAATATAAGAATAAGCAACCAAACTGGGGACCTTTAGGTTACATTACGTATAAACGAACATATGCCAGAATAATTGAACAAGAAAATAGAAAGGAAGAATATTGGGAAACAGTAAAGAGAGTTGTTGAAGGATGTTATTCCATTCAAAAAGAGCATTGTATAAGATTAACTCTTCCTTGGTCTGATTCAAAAGCCCAACGTTCCGCCCAAAAAATGTATGATAAAATTTGGGAGTTTAAAATGAGTCCTCCTGGAAGAGGAATGTGGATGATGGGAACAGAATTCATAGCTCGACATGGTTCAATGGCACTTAATAATTGTGGTTTTGCATCTACAGATGATATAAACCTAAAATTTACTAAAGCATTTGAGTTTGTAATGGATGCCTTAATGTTAGGCGTGGGCGTTGGATTTGATACTAAAGGTGCGGGAAAATTAACAATCAAACAACCTCAAAAAAGTATTAATGATTTTCAAATACCTGATAGTAGGGAAGGATGGGTTGAAGCTCTGAGAATAGTTTTGGAAGCATATTTTATGGGAAACCAATTACCAAACTTGGACTTTTCACTTATACGACCAAAAGGAGAACCAATTAGGGGTTTTGGAGGTATAGCTTCAGGCCCAGAACCATTACAAGAAATGCTTCTTGACATCCAAAATATTTTAAATGAAAGAATCGGTCAAAAAATAACATCTGTTGATATCGTTGACATCATGAATCATATTGGTAAATGTGTTGTAGCAGGTAACGTTAGAAGGAGTGCTGAAATTGCTTTAGGGGATCCTACCGATCTCGACTTCATTACATGTAAGCAAGACCAAGAGAAACTTTATTCTCATAGATGGGCGAGTAATAACAGTGTATTTGCGGTAAAAGGATTAGATTATTCCTTTATTGCCGATCAGATAGCAATTAATGGAGAACCGGGGATATTATGGCTAGATAATGCTAAAGCTTATTCACGAATGGGTGATAAACCAGACTTTAAAGATAACAATGCTGCAGGTGTTAATCCATGTGGAGAACAAACACTTGAATCGTTTGAGTTGTGTTGTTTGGTGGAAACCTTTCCTTCACGTCATGATTCTTATGAGGAGTTCCAAGAAACCTTAAAATTTGCATATCTCTATTCAAAATCCGTCACGCTAGTGAATACTCATTGGCAAGAAACAAACGCTGTCATGTTAAAAAATAGACGAATGGGAATTTCCCAAACAGGGATCATAGAAGCATTCTTAAAAATCGGGCGTAGGAAGATGCTAGAATGGTGTGATAAAGGATATAAATATTTACGGAAATTAGATGAACAATACTCAAATTGGTTATGCATACCAAAATCTATTAAAATTACAACAGTTAAACCTAGTGGTACCATCAGCTTACTCCCTGGAGTGTCTCCCGGAATTCATTATCCTCATTCTAAATATTATATTAGAAGAATAAGAATCTCTAAAAATTCCGATTTAGTGGATATAATTAAAGAAGCAGGATACAAGATAGAAGATGACTTATATTCAAAAAATTCCCTTGTTGTTGAATTTCCTGTTATGAAAGAATATTTTGAACGTTCTAAAAAGGATGTTTCTATATGGGAACAAGCAGAAAATGCTGCCGCTTATCAAAAATGGTGGTCAGACAACCAAGTTTCAATAACAATTACTTTTAAACCAGAAGAAGTAAAAGAAATAAAGCACGTGCTTGAATGTTATGAAGATAAATTAAAAAGCGTTAGCTTTTTACCTATAAAAGAACACGGATATCAACAAGCTCCTTATGAGGAAATTTCCAAGGAACAATATGAACAAATGGTTGCTAGAATAACTCCAATAAAATCATTAGAGCAATCTAAAGATAGAGCATTAGGAGCAATTTTCTGTGACAGTGATAAATGTGAATTAAAATATTAATTTTAACCATTTTTATCCTAACTCTTAAAAGATTTAATCATATTCATTCTTATACATTCATTTTTAAAAAAGAATTTGAAAAACTTTCAAATATTAAGAAAAATTGAAATGAGTCTTTTTATTTAACCTTTAATTTTATTTAAAGATTTCAACAAATAGAATTAACTATATGTATTAAGAAAAAATTATAAGGCTACAAATAACATATAAGTTTATCTATCTTAATATTATTACAAATAATTTTGAAAAAAAAGTGATTTTAGATGGCAAAAAAGAAAAAGGAAACGCCAAAAAAAGCCGAAACAAAAAAGCCTAAAACTGAGAAAGCTCCAGTAGAAGAGGAAAAAGAAAAAGAAAGAATAACTAAGAAAAAGATTAGAGTTAATTTATGGAGAACTCGTTTACATGGAGAAGAATTAGGAGTATATCAAAGCCTTAAATATCGTGCTAAGACAAGATTATACGCAAAAGATTTTGACACGGAAGGTGTAGTAGAAATTGATGGAGAAAAAGCTTGGATAATTGCTTACAATAAAGATAAATGGGCACAAACAAAGGATGATGCTCCCGAGAAAGCTCGTCTATTGCTCCGGATGTTTACAATTTTAGAAGAAAAGATGGGTGTTGGAGCGGGAGGAAATTTTGTTGGAGGTATTGAATTTAGTATCACGCATTCACTTATTCAATCTTTTGAGGTAAAACAAGCAGCTCCAGTATTTTTCGTCCAAATGCCTAGGAGACCTCATCTCATTCGAATTGTAAGAGGTTGGAGACTTAAAGGAACTAAATGGAGCTGGCCCCTGCTTCCTGAGAAACCAGGAGATAAATTGCAAATGGTCAAAGCAAGAGGAACGATTGGATTAGGTCGAGATTATGATATATACTTGGGTAAAACGAAAGTTGCTAGACTTGACATGCAACGACTAGATAAAGACGTTGAAATTGAAATTTACGATGA
>JBHLME010000036.1:0-35466 GCA_048938445.1 Promethearchaeota archaeon
TCGCTTTAAATTAAAACAACTATTAATTGAAGAAGGGTTTTCAGAAGATAATATAATGATAAAGGATTAAAAAATCCAAACACATTCTCAGCCCATATACGCATTTCTCAATGGTTTTTATTATTAGTTCTTTTTTTATTAATTTAATCTTAATTAAAATTTTATCTCCTACTTATCAAAAATTAACTTGAGGAGAGAAAAATCTATAATTTATTCAAACAAGATTTAATTTTTTTACTTATTTCTACTAATTATTATTAATTTCTATTAAAATCTTAGAGAGATCGATATAAAAATTAAGCATGTTGTTATCAGTGGAGGAGGATTCGGAGGCTTTTATTTAGCATTAGAATTGGAAAAAAAAAAGCATTTTAAAACTATTTTAATAGATCCTACTGATTTCTTTGTTTACACTCCTCTAATACATGAAGTAAGCATAGGTGAAATTCCTGAAAGTGCCGTTAAAATCAATTACAAAAGTGTATTAAAGCACACAATAGTTATTAAATCGAAGGTGAAATATATTGAATTTACAAATAATCAAGTTATCACTGATGATGATACAAAAATTAAATATAATTATTTAATAATTTGTCCCGGATCAAGAGCAGCTAATATAATAAAGGGATCTGAAGATAGTTTTTTTTTCCACAATTTAAATGATGCGATAAAAATAAAAAAAACCCTCATTGGGGGATTAACTGAGAAAAAAGCAAATATATCAATAGTAGGTGAAGGCTTAACAGGAATTGAACTAACTGGACAATTAGCAACTTATTTTAAAAAAATTAAAAAAGATATTACTCTTCATCATTTCTTATATTTCCCTAAGTATTTAATGAACAATCCTGGATTTGATGATATTATCAAGATTAGAATGCGTAAATTAAATGTGAATGTACATCCAGAGGAACGTGCTTTAGAAATTGATAATGATGTTGTTAGAACTTATAAAAATACATATCAATCGAGTCTGATTTTTACATGTACCGGAATACAACCTAACATGATTGATTCGGATGTGAAATTTGAAAATGGTTATGAGGTTAATGAATATTGTCAATTAAAGAATTTTGATAATGTTTATGTTATTGGAGATGCTGCCAAGTTCATTTATCAGAACAACCCCGCTCCAGCTCTAGCCCAAATAGCGATTAAAGAAGCTAAATATGTCGCAAAAGATATTCTGCGTAGAATAAAATCAGCAAAAAGAAAGAAATTCAAACCAAAAATTTTAGGTATGTTGATAACTATCGGTAAATATTATGCAATCGGTGAATTTCTAGGAAAATATAGAATTAAAGGGGCACCCACGTGGTTCATTAAGAGGTTTTATTATTTCTTAGAAATTTTTAAAATAACTAAAGATTGGAGGTTATTACTGATATTAATTAAATCATCACTATTTGTAAATTACTATCTTTATGAAAAATAGAAATTAGGCCAAACAACCAATTTTTTTTAATTTTATCGATATGCGAATTTTTCTTTATAAAAATCTAATACTTCATCAACCGTTTTAGATAAAATTGGAGCATCTTCAGGTTTAGCAAGCCCTTTTATCGCTTCTTCGGTAAAAATATTTAAAATTTCCTTAATTGACTCGATTCTATCTTCTGGCTTTGATTCCATTAAATCCCTTAAGCTTCTTTTATGTTTTATTTGCCATATGCTCACGGCGCGCCACCCTAAACCCTTTGCAGCGAGTTCAGGCAAAGGGAGATTTTTAAGTAAAATACCAATAAAGTCCA
Source organism: Promethearchaeota archaeon (assembly GCA_048938445.1). Classification (GTDB taxonomy): domain Archaea; phylum Asgardarchaeota; class Lokiarchaeia; order Sigyniarchaeales; family SOKP01; genus FT1-020. The sequence goes on from JBHLME010000036.1 coordinate 1,752, forward strand.
GAAAAATCTGGTGTTGTTCTTGATCCATGCTTACTTTTTGAAAGATTTTTTCTGCATCTGATAAAGCCTTTGGTTTAAAACTATTTTTATCAAGCACGAATTTTCACTATATTAGATAATAAATTATAATTAATATTAGATATACTAGAAAAAATTGTATATATAATTAATGTCTATTGTTTAAATGCGTAGATTTGACAAACAAATTATTGATATTTTTTAAATAATATTTTTCTTTTAGATAGTTGAAAATGAAAAGAATTGTTCTATTGTAATAATAAATATCAACAATCTAAAATTAAAACATATTGTAGTTAGAGACATAATTGAAATAGAATACTATGTGTTCAAAAATAAATAGTAAGGTAAGTATAATATATGATCAAATTTAATCAAATAAATATAAAAACTCCAAAAAGAGAAACTCTTTTAGATATTTCTAATGAAATCAATTCTTTAGTGCGAAATTCAGGGATTAAAGAAGGTACATGTCGAATTTTTGTACCGCATACTACTGCGGGAATTACTATGAATGAAAATGCAGATCCTAATGTTCTAATAGATATAATCAATTATTTAAAAATTTTAATCCCTCAAAATGGAGGAAAGTATGCTTTTAAGCACATAGAGGGGAATTCAGATGCACATTTAAAATCAAGTCTAATTGGGACCTCATTAGAATTGATAATCCATGATGGAAAGATTGTTTTAGGCACTTGGCAAGGGATTATGTTCGCTGAATTTGATGGACCGCGAAATCGAAAAGTGATTATTCAAATAATAGGTGAAAAATGACAATTATTTCACTCTATCTTAAAAAATATAATAGAAAAAGAAATAAGGTCGTTTTAATTAATACAACTAATCTTGTCGAGTTAAATAAAAATTATAATATAATCTCCCGAGAATGATCGACGGAATAAAAATATTTGATGGTCACATGCATTATATTGGCCGGTTTAAGCCAAGAGATGAATCTTTAGTTGAATTCATGGATAGGTATGGCATTGATAAAGCCGCAGTTACTACTTTAAATCAAGCAGCAAATCTTGACAGGATCCTAAAAAGTAATGGAAATATTGGAGAAAAAGAATATCTGGAGGATTTTCTGAGAAAAGAACAGTATGATCATGAAGACTTGAGGAAAATTATATCAAAAAATCCGAATAAGTTGTTTGGCTTTTTTTGGTTTAATCCTAAAATTGCTAATGAAGATGATTGGAAATTACTGGAGAAATATATTAAAGATTATCATTTTAAAGGAATTAAAACACAATGGTGCGTGGACTTGCTTGACGTTCCCGGAGATCTCCTTTATTTAGCGGAATTTTGTATTGATAATGATGCTCCCCTATTCATACATTCTGGAACAGGATTCTTTTATCAAAAACCAGTTCGAGCAAAAGACCACTATCAATTAGCTAGAAAGTATAGAGAATTAAAACTGATTATTGGTCATGCTGCTCATACAATGGAACATTGTATCAATTGTTTGAATTACTTTTCCAAAATGGCTAATGTATATTTCGAAACATCTACGTCTATTCCTTATGGTATAATGACGCTCATAAAAGCAATGGGCTCTCAAAGAGTAATTTATGGTTCTGACAGTCCTACAGCAAATCCACCAGATATAGAAATTAATAAAATATTATGTTTAAATTTAGATAAAAAAAGCTTAGAAAATGTGTTTTATAATAATATAATTCATTTACTTGGAATTGAAGAGTAAAATTTGTCTTTATTAAGGATTTAATTTAAAATTATTTAATTGAAATAATTCCATCAAAGTTTTTCTCAAACAATTTTTAAATTTTTAATAATATCTTCTAAATCTTCAGTAAATCTAAATAAATGCTCTTTAGTAACGTGAGGCATTATGACAACTCTTATTAAATTAAACTCCGTGAATTTTCCAAGCATCCAATGTCTTTTTCGAAACTCATCATCTAATTCACAAATACTCTCCCCATTTTCTGTTGTTATTCCAAGAACATTCATCACGGGATCTGCTGCTAATTTTACACCATCTATTTCATTAATTCGCTTGGTCAAATATTCCGTATTTTCCATGCATTGTTTGATAATTTTATTATAACCCTCTATCCCTAAATATTTTAAGATTGCCCAAAAAGCAATTACTGTCCCCCCGGGTCTTGTTCCGACGATATGAAAGTGTTTAAAACCGCCGCCTGCAAGATATGGAATTTCAAAACCAGCATGGTGCAGTATTGAGTGGTCATTTAAGAAGAAACCACCAGAAGGAATGATACCTAAACCCATTTTATGAGGATCAGCTGTTATTGAACATACAGATTTCACGCTAAAATCCCAAGGAGGGAGGTTATACCCTAAGTTTTTTAAAAATGGTAAAACAAATCCACCGAAAGCCGCATCAACGTGAAAAAAGATCTCTTTATCTTCTATAATTTTTCCTATTTGATCTATAGGATCAATTAAACCTAATGATGTAGTTCCTGCCACACCAACCACACCACATGTATTTTTTGTTATCAAGGATTCAAAGTGTTCAATGTCTAGTTCGAAATTATCTTTTAAGTTAGCCTTTACAACTTTAACTCCCATTAAGTCTGCTCCTTTTTCAAATGACATATGTGCTGAAGCAGGGACAATTATTTCAGGATTTATTATGTCTGGTCTTGATTTTTTAGCGATTCTCATGGCAACGATATTCGCTTCAGAACCACCTGTAGTTATTGTCCCAATAATATTTTTTCCATTGAAAAGTTCGCCAATTTCTGCGATTAATTCATTTTCTAAATCAGCCGTAGATTTAAATAGCCCAGGATCCCCTAGGTTTTTATCTAAATATTTCATATATACTTCTTTTCCAAAATCTAAAGGTGAAGTACACATTGATCCCAAGATATAACCCATATCATAAGAATAATCACTTTTCAGTTTATTTTCAAGAATTTCTAATATTTCTTCTTTACCCATTCCTTTATTTTGCATATAATCAATTCGCGAGGTTGATTTTTTCTTCTTAATATAATACTTACATTTCGAGAATATCCTTCTCTTTCATTAACTATACTGTAATTCAGAATATTATAAAAAATTAATATTTTTTGATCATTAACATGTCATTTTTTAATATTAATAACCTTTCTTTAAAAAAGAGGTTTAGTTCGGATTATTGAAAGTCAATTTTGAAAAATATAAAATAACACAATAATAAAATTAAAAATTACATTTTTTACATTAAATAAAAACCTGAATTTAAAGATGAATAATAATGAACATATTGATGATCAAGTTCCCCAAGATCATCCAAGATATCAAAGTTTGACCTATCGACATAAAATCATTGAAGGAATGAAGGATTTAGTTGTCGCTGAAGCAGGATTAATTGCTCACGGAAGAGGAGAGTGCTTTGACTATATTTTAGGTGAAAAGACTAATGATATTGCGAAAAGAGCAATGAGAGCTGCTGTTGCATTGTTGCTAATTTCAAAAAATCCCATTATTAGCGTGAATGGTAACACTGCCGTGTTGGTACCTGATGAACTTGTAAAGCTTTCAAAAGAAGTCAATGCACCCCTCGAGATTAATTTATTTTATAGAAGAGAAGGAAGAGTAGAAGCAATTACAACTGTCTTAAAAAATGCTGGTGCTACGGACTTGCTTGGAACTGATGAATCTAAAATGGTGGAAATTAAGGAATTAAGTAGTAATAGAAGGTTAGTTGACCCAAATGGAATAAAAATAGCTGATACGGTATTTGTTCCATTAGAAGATGGTGATCGAACTGAAGCTCTCAAAAAAATGGATAGAAATGTTATTGCGGTCGATTTAAATCCAATTAGCAGGACGGCTATTTGGGCAGATATAACTATAATAGATAATATCATAAGAGTCTTACCTGAAATGATAAACATTACTAAAGAATTAAAGCAACTGAGTGAGAAAGAATTAAAAAAGATTGTTGATGAGTTTGATAATAAAAAAAATATTCAAGAAACTCTCGAATTGATAAAAGAATATATTGAAACTCAAAAAGAAGAAGCATTTAAAATCTTAGTAGATAAGATTTAATTTTTCCCTTGTTCTAATCCCTTTATTAATGTGGTTAGTATTTTATTAATTGGTACTTCAATATTCAACTCTTTTGAATATTCTACAATTTTCGCGTTAATGAACTCAATTTCTGTTTTTTTGCCTTTTAAGATATCTTGTAACATTGAGTTTTTATTTTGATAAGTTTTTTCGGCGACATTAAAAGTTAGAGCTACGTAATCTTTTTTTGTTAAAATAATATTTTTTTTATCTGCAACGATTAAAGCTTCTTTAATTGCCCCTGCCATTAAAGATTTTATCCCTTTAAATTCCAATAATTCTCCATTTTTTAATCTCGTAAGTGCTCCAATGGCATTAATTCCTATATTTACAAAAATCTTCTCCCAGCACTCCCTTATAATGTCATCTACAATTATAGTTTCTAAACCTGCATCATTAAGCAAATCTTTTAATAATTCCAAAAATATTCTTGCGTTATTTGATAAATTTTCATCATAAAATGGAAAACCAATCTTAGTTATTCCAATACCCGTATGTTTAACCCTTCCCGGTTTCTCAACTAAAGCACCATTAGTAGTAACTCCACGTATGATCTTATCTTTCTTACAATATTTTATCGCAACTTCTTCATTACCAATTCCATTTTGTAAAATTACCAAATATTTGCAATCATCGATTAATTCTTTATATTGAATCATTGTAACTTCAATATCATAAGCTTTTGTCGTTAAGAATAAAAAATCAAATGACCATGTTTTTTTTTCTTTAAATCCTTCGATACTCATGAAAACATCCAAATTTTTTAACAATATTTCTGAATCTGCTTTTAATAAGTGTAATCCATCATTTTTAAAAACATTAAATTGAGATTCTTTTACAAAAAAAACAACATTAGGAGAATATTTCTTTGATTTCAGTGAAGCTAAACATGCTCCAATTAGTGATCCAATCGATCCTGCTCCAATGATGCCAATATATATTTCTCTTTGACTCAATTCGTTGGAGCTCCTTCATTTTATTTTTGTTTTTCCCATTTCTTTAGATAAGTTACTTCAGAAAGAGTGGACCCTCTTTTTATTTCTTCTCTATACCTATTTTCCTTTTCAAGCACATCTATGGCTCTGTTTACCATCTCTTGAGCTTTCTTTTTGGGCACGACGACAACTCCAGAATCATCTCCAATAATCCAATCTCCAGGATCAACTTTTTGACCCGCACATTCAATACTAACATTCGTCTCTCCTAAACCACGGGGTTCCCCTGCTGTAGGAGTAAAATTTCTTGCATATGCGGGAAATTTCATTTTTCTTATATCATCTATATCTCTAATAGCTCCATCAATAACCACGCCAGATATGCCTTTGATTTTACAACTCCATGATGCCAACTCCCCCCATACCGCAATTTTGCCCTCACAAGCATCAATTACTATGACATCTCCTGGCTGAGCTTCTTCTATTGCTTCCACGGGTTTACTCCAATCTCCATCATACGTTCTAACGGTATATGCAGGACCAACGAATTTCAAAGGATATTCTTCAGTTCCGATCCATACTGATTTTAAACCGCGCATTTCACCTGTTCTATGCATCGCATCTGAGACATTTGGAGCAGATACTTTCATAAAAGCCTCTCTAATATGAGTTTCATCATATTTTTTAAACAACTCTGTTGGGATAGGATTTGTGGTCCTGATGGCTTCTTTTATTTTTTTTGCTGTCTCTTCGGGATTTTGAGATTTATAAAGTGATCCTCCAACTATGATGACATCCACACCTATTTCTTTTGCTCTTGCTGCAGTTTCACTATTGATTCCTCCCGCAATTGCTAACCAAGTAGTAGGCTGTAATTTTTCCTTTAATATCCGAGCTACATCTAGTGTTTTTTCTCCACCATAAATGACTTGTTGGTCTACTCCAACATGGGAGCAAATCATGTCTACTCCCAATGCCTCTAATTCCAATGCACGCTGAACCAATCTATCCTGCGGAATATCAATAGTGTCGCAACCTAACATGACTCCATATTTTTGAGCTGCTTCCACTGCTTCTGTCACTGAAGCATTATCACTTCCACCTAGCATTAATACAATTTTAGCACCAGATTTGGCAGCCATTTCAATTTCTACAGAACCTCCATCAGCAGTTTTCATATCAGCAACTAATATGATATCCGGGAATTTCTTATGCAATGCTCTAAGTACGTTCATTCCTTCTGACTTTATTAAGGGTGTTCCGGCTTCAATCCAATCAACACCGCCTTTAATAGCTTCTTCTGCTATTTGCAATGCTCTATGTGTATTGACCAAATCTAATGCAATTTGAAGGTAAGGGTTATCTTCTCTTTTCCTCAGCAAAATTAATCACGAAGTATCCAAATCTTTATGATTATAATTAATGATATAATTTTTGAAATACAAGGTATAAGATAATTTTTATCATTTTTTGGATCTTTAGAGGGTAAAACTATTCAGTTTTAATAATTTGGAGGCCTTTGTGATTAATAGAAGTTTTAATGAGAGTTATCTCTGGTTTATATGTTTCAAAAACTTCATTAACTATGGAAGAATCTTTTTTTTTACAGATAGCATAAATCGAGCGTCCTAACTGGTTCATGCTGGCACCTATTATCTTTATTTTATTTAAGCGGTTCATTAATTCTTTAGTTTTTATTAAGTGTAAAATGTCTAATATTCCTGTTTCTTCAACAAATTCTTTAGAAACCTTAGCAAATGTTTCTATACTAGGTGCTTGTATTAATTTTTTTAATGCATTTTTACCTGCTTCTTTAATTTTAACATTTAATACCGGATCTGTTAAAATTGATTTTGTATGGATCATTCCAAAAGAACCACATATAACTTCGATATCTCGTGGTATTTGAATCATCTCTTGAACACAAGGATAACCTGGTTCTTTTAACATGCACAGTCCTCCCGCTAATTGCCCACAAACGGTGCCTAATCCTGTTTTATTTATAACCTCAGCAACATGAGCAATTCTACCTTTCTCTTTTTGGTCTAAGTTGAGTTTTAAAATCTCATTTAATCCATAAATCATTCCTAAAGCTCCTGATCCGCTAGCACCATAACCACAACCAACAGGTAATTCAAAAGAATGATTCACATGAATTTCAACAGGATTCTTTATTAAATGTCTTATAGAATTAAAAATAAAATAACTAGTTTCAGCTTTTTGGTTTAACTCTTCATTATTAATTTTAATTATACATTTTGATTCTTGATTTTTCTCAAGTTCTTGAACTCTTATCTCCGTCGTACCAATAGCATTAATATTAAATCCTGCACCTCTTGAACCTATTTTTTCAGGTTCTTGACTTACCTGATCTACTATTTCAAAGAAACCAGATATCCTATGCGGAACTTTGACAACTATTTTTCCTTTTTTCATCGGTTAATTAACACGATTTACCTTAAAGATTAATCTACCTTGTTTATAAGTGAATTCAATATAAAATAGCTTAAAGTTTTTGTGAAAATCTTTTATATTGATTATTTCATAAAAAATTACCTTTTTCTTAAAAAAAAAAATTGTTTTTAATTAAGTATCATGTGAAATATGAAGCATAATTTTGTCGAAAATCATTAAGTTATGATATATTTAATTTTTATCAATACATAATTAAAAAATTATATTTTTATGTAGTATCCCGTTCATTATTTTCATTTTAATAATAAATTTAATATATTAGTTTTATCTCTGATTATTTAAATTGAGGAAGAAAAATATTTCACTTTTAATATGAATCTTTCAGAAAAATATGAACTTTGGAATACAGAAGATGATTTGAATTGGGATGTTATTGAAATTTCAAAAGTTACTAATAAAATTATAAAAAATTTAGTAGAAAATCTCAAACGGGATTTATCTAATAATTTTTATATATCATTTGAAAGCCTAATCAAAATTGGTAGAAAAAAAAATATAAAACCAATTGTTGAATCATACATTAAAACCATGATAAATGGTGATTGGCGTAAAGACCTCTTTAAATTCATCTTAAAATATATAAATAATAAAGATATAAAAAATCCTTTAATATTCCAATTATATAATCCAGATTTTATAAAGAGAGCAAGAGCTATAATGCAAGTTCAACATGCAGGAGCATTAAATTATAGTAAAGTTATTTTATCATTAATGGATGATCCAGATGATTCTGTTAGATGGGCTGCTCTTAACTTTTTCATTAGTCTTGATCAATTAAATAACTCGGAGTTTCAAAATAAATTAAAATCTCGAATAAATAAGGAGATAAATCAAACTATACAAAAAAAAATTTTTCAAATATTATATGGAATTCAAATAAAAATGAAGAATTAACAAAAAAAAGAGAAAAACCATAAAGATTCTTATTCTCTATGCCTGACATCTCGTGTTCTTGTTAAGTCCTTAAACTCCTGAGTTTTTTGTCTAATTATTTTTCGGCGTTCTACAATTCCTACTCTATTTTTTCGTAATAAATCTTCAAGTTTTTCTGTAAATTCTTCTAATGTTAAATTTTTATCCATTATAGAATCATAATCTATTCCCATATACATCACGTGACTTTTTTTAGTTATTAGAATTATGACTTGATTATGCATGTAAAATTTTTCTAAAAATATTATAAAATACAAGTTTTTATTATTTTGTTTTTACTAAAAAGAATCACTCATAAAAATTGCATTAATAAGGATTAGAATAATTAGAATAATTATATGCTAAAAATTGCACTTAATCAAAATACTTGCAAAGAACTAGATCTAATAGAATTTATAAAATTTTCTAAGGATTTTCACGGAATAGAAATAAATTATGAAAAGATTAAGAAAGCTCTCTCAAATAAAATTAATATTCAAGAAATAATAGAACTTTTGGATGTATATGATTTGCTAACGGTGAGTATTTTTAACCTAGAAGATTTTTCACTTTGTTCTGACAAATATTATAAATTAAATATCATTCCAAGTTTGCATTTAATGATTGATCACTTATATAAACTCGAATCTAATCTCCTTGTGGTGAGTGCATCTCTCTTTAAGGAATCACAGGATCCAAAAACTATTCCAAAATGGAGAATTATTAATAAAACTAGAAAAAGACTTCTACACATTTCAAAAATTGCATCAAAAAATGATATAAACATTGGTTTTGAGTTTCTTAATTCACCTAAAAGCTCAATTTCAACCTTTTCAGATGCAAAGGAAGTAATGGACGATTTAGAAGCAATTGATAATTTAGGATATGTCATTGATGTCTTCCATTTTTTTAAATCTAATGAAAATTTTAAGAGGATAAATGATATTAGAGAAAAAATATTTCTCATTCAATTAAGTGATGTAAAATTCACGGATAAGGAAGAATTAGACTCTATCGAAGATAAAGATAGGACTATTCCCGGTGAAGGTGATTTTGAATTAAAAGAATTTATTAATTTCACTAGTAAAATTGGATATCGTAGTATGTATTCTATTGAATTATCAGAGAAATGTTGTATGGAAAACATTTACGATGCAATAATGAAAAACTTAAAAAATTTAATTTAAGTTTAGTTTAATTTTTCATATTAGAAATCTATATTAAAATATTATATATTTTAAAATTTTAAAAATAAGTAATTTACAAGATAATACTTAGTTAACGTATTATTACCTAATATTTTTAAATCAAATTAAATTATGATAAAATGATGTTTAGCGTCTCTTTCTATTCATTATTTGGAAAAATATAAACGATGATTTCATATTTCATGAATTAAGAGTAAGATATTTAATTATGGCCGAAAATGGAGACTTTAAAGCACTTAGGGAGTTTTTAAAATTTAATGGCAAATCACCCAAAGAAATTCAAAGAACATTATCTAATGAAAATATTTTTTCATATAAAATATATATTCGTCTCCAACCTACATGTGTCTTAAAAAAAGTAAGGTTATTTATTATTTTTAGAGAATTAAGCGAGATTGGGCATATATCTTTTACCAATCCTGAATTTAATTTGCTAGAAGCAGGAGATTTTAAAAAAGAATTTGAAATATTTTTTATAAGCCCTAAAAAAGATAATGAGATATTAGAAATATTAGAGAGTATCTTAGAAATTGAAAATAAATATATTCAAAAAATAAGTAAGGAAGAGTTTTTAACTTTATATAAAAACTCTCTCCCGAAAGTTTTAAGAAAAGAACAAAAAAATGAGATAGGACATGTAAAATCAAAAAAAAAAATCATTAAAGAGATTCAATCTGTAAAAGAAAACTCAACACGTGTTTTAAGCACTAAAAAACACGAGGAAGAGACATATAAAACTGCTAAAGTTAAAACTATGCCCTCCATGGAAAAAATGATATTTTTGACTGATATGCAAAAAGATGGTTTACAAGAGATTGGAAATATTGGTGCAGGTAATGCCGCCAATGCTCTTGCGAGACTGATTAATAGAAGGGTAGATATAAACATTCCATTGGTCCAAATTATTGAATTAGATAAATATTTTAACAAAATTTCAAAAAAGAATCATAAACTATTTGTTTCCTGGAGCAATATTAAAGGTGATAACAGAGCATCTATACTAATAATTTTTGGAATATATGATATAATAAAATTGGTATCTATCCTAATTGAGGGAATGAACAATAATGAAAAGAAAGTTTTAGAAAAAGATGTTGAAACTATTGAGGATTTTCCTGAACTTTATACAAGTGCATTTAGTGAGCTGGTTCATATCTTAACAAATCATTATACTATAGCATTAGGAAAATTATTAGATTTAAATTTAATGACAACACCTCCGGGAACTAGCATAGATGGTGGAGACCAATTAAATAAAATATTAAATGATGAAATTGGCTTATTTACAGGTTTATCGCTTTTAATTACAACAGATATAGTGATAAGAGATATAAAGATTATTGGTACTTGTATATTCATCCCAGAACCAGAAACAATAGAAAATTTGTTAGAAGCTCTCTCTCAATTTCTATAGTCTGGTTCTTTTTCGAATCTAAATTATTTTATATAAATTAATATTTTTGGATCAAAATAGTCAAAAAAATATTTAAGATGAGTAACTAAATTAATATTAAATTCAAATATGATTAAAATATTATAATAATAATACTAATCTATAAATTACTTTAATTTACCAGAATTTCGCCATTAAATGTAATAAAATATAATAATCTCTCTAAAAAATGTTGTAAAAAATGACTACATACGATTATACTTTTAAAATCTTATTGCTCGGGGATGCTAGCGTGGGAAAAACAAGTTTTACCAAGAGATATTGTTATAACATATTTAATCCATCTGAACGCTTGACAATTGGGGTTGATTTTCACGTCAAGACTATCGAATTACAAGGAAATAAAATTAAACTTCAAATTTGGGACGTTGGAGGTGAAGAACGATTTAGATTCTTGCTTCCTACCTATTGTCTTGGTGCAAACGCCGCTTTCCTTCTCTATGACATTACAAGACCAACCACTTTGAACAATATTCCTGAATGGACATCTATCGTGAGGGAAAAGGGTGGAAACATACCTATAATTCTTATAGGTGCAAAAATGGATCTTGCAGACACTCAGCGACAAGTCCCAACTGAATTAGGTGAACAAATAGCTCAGAAAAATAATCATACATCATTTTCGGAAATAAGTGCGAAAGAAAACCTTAATGTAAATGAAACTTTTCAAATCCTCTCCAAATTGACATTAGATAGTATTGAAGGTAAAATATAATTTCAATTAAAACAAAGAAAAAAATTAAAAATGATAACGATGGAAAATGATTTTTTAAAAATATCAAGTGTTTTTTCATCATTAGACATCATCGAAAAAGGTATAGAGAAAATATATTTTTACCTTCTTAAAAATAAAAAAATTGAGAACCTAAAAGAAGTTAGTGCTGAATTTGGGTTAACTTTAAAACGAGGGTATAAAATTTGCTCAGTATTGAGTGAATTGGAATTGGTTCAAATCTATGATAGACCAATGAAAGTCCTATTAACAACTCCCATCGTTCCAGTGTGGCAAAAAATTGTTAATAAGAAAATTGAGGAATTACAGGCAGCATTTCAAGAAAAACGAAGAATATGTGAAAATGCTCTCGAAGATTTTTTAAATTCGTACGAATTAGTTGAAGAGGAAGTTCAAGAACCCGTAGAATTTATCAATTTTGATATAGGACAAATCTCTCAAATTCATTATCCTTTCTTGGCTGATAATAAAAGCAAGATCGCTATTGGTATCAAGTATAACAATCCGTTAGTAAATTTAATTCATGATACCATGGATAAAAAAGAAAAGCTTACTGAGGATTTAATTCAACGATTCAACAGTAGCATAGAGAAAATTAAACCAAACTTACAAAAAATTGATGTTCAAGTAATTTTTAACTCAGAATTAGTAGAAACGCTAGTTAAAAGCAAGGAATTTGAAGCCATATCAAAATTACTTGAATCTACCTACCTTACTTTTAAAAATTTCCAGGTCAGAGTTAGCGATGAGAATTTCAGTAACTTTTGCTTGATGGCTGAGAATGAATTGGTCCAGCCAAGTTTTTCGCCTACACATGACCTCATTGGCATCTATATATCACGTAATCAAAACATTTTTCAGATTTTTGATGATAAATTTAATGAACTCTTTAGTACAGCAATAGCGTTAAATGAATATGTTGAAATGCATCCAGAATTAGGAATGACTTCTATATCTGAAATACAAGCGTTCACTTTATGCTTGATATAAAAAAATTTTAAAAAAGAAAGAAAAGAGATTAATTATTGAGATTTATTTTTTTGCTGTTCTTTTTTGTTGAGCTTTTAGGGCTTTTCCATAGTTTTCAAGAAGTTTTCGGGGTGTAACTGGATTCTCCTGTCGCTCAATCCTACCCAAGTTCTTCTTTATGCCGAAAAGATATTTTGCAATATTTTTTAAATTTTTAGTGTCATATCTTCCCATCATGGCAATTGTTTCCATTTGCGGAGAGCCGCCCCCGTGTAGACCAGCTACCTGCAATAAACCTCCAAATTCGCTACATCCTAAAACTTCTATTCCCTTGAAGCATTTCACTACATTTTCCGGTTTGACGCGCGGATTTCTCTGCATGTATTTAAATGCTAATTCACCAACTTCTTCATTAAAAAATGTTTCCAAGAAGGGAAGAGTAGCCATCATTCCACCAGCTATGTCCGCTAATATCTGGTATTCATGATATATTTGTTCTCCCGCATGTCTTCTACCCGCATTAGTTAAGATTTCATCAGGAACCTGAGTCCCCGAGGATGCTTTTTCAGAATGGAAAGCACTTGACTCTCCAGCAGCATACACGAGTTCTGCCGTTCCTAATATGTGACTAATTTTATCTTGGATATGCTTGGCCTGCTCTATACCATTATATTCAGCGACTAATGCAGAAGCACTTGCTAAAATCTCGGAAATTGCAGGCTTACAACCACAATATGAATGCCTATGATAATGAGCAAACATTAATGCTAAAAATCCTGCATAAGGTACTTGCCGTGGATCTGCTTGAGCATTTAAAAAAACTCTCTCTTTAGGAACAAAAACATCATCAAAAATAATGAATGTTTCGACATCTCCAATTTCCATTGTTTTTGGAATGAACTCCTTAGGTATGTCTGGGATGTGAGTATAAGCGGGTCGTGCAAGTAATTTTACTCCTTCCCAATCACCTGGTATAGCGAATGATACGCAATAATCCGCATCATCGGGAAACATGATCCTGCAAGGCACCACTATTATCTCATCTACATAGGGTGTATTTGTAATGCATTGTTTTGCTCCACGAACTATTATTCCATCTTCTCGTGTCTCGACAACTCTTAAATAAGCATCTGGATATTCTTGTTGTGATGGTCGTTTAGATCGATCCCCCTTGGCATCCGTGCTGGCACAGGAAGCTGCTAGGTCCTTTTCTTGAAACATTTTCATGTAATTCAGAAAATTTTGATAAAACGTTGTTCCAAGTGCTTGGTCACATTCATAAGTTACGACTGAAACCGCGTTTAATGCGTCGATTCCCATACATCTCTGTATGCATCCTCCCACTCGATGACATAATGCTCGAGTCATTCGCTGTTTCTTTAGGAGATCATCTTTGTTTTGATGAATATGCGTGAATCTATTAATTTTATTACCCGTTAGATGTGATGTAGCCGTGCATATATCTTCCCAATCAGGATCTTGAGCTTTTTCATAAGTTTCTTTTATGATCTGGATCCCTCCCCTAATCCTTGGATCATCACGTCCTACCTTTTCATTTCCAATCCAGACATTAGGTTTCATGGCATGGAGGGCTTTTACATATTCTTCAACCGTTCTCATAATAATACCATTTTTATAAATATTTTTTATTATTAATAGAAATAAATATTAGAACAGTTTTAAAATTGCACCCTAAATTTAAACTATTACTCCTAATATGATTTTTTACATATGTAAAAACGGTATACTTTTATGATGTTAGAGGTAGAGAAGAATAAACTTTACTTTGCTTGTCAAATTTTAAGTTTTTTTTTAAAAAAAAAAAGGTTTTTAATAAAGAAATTAATCTTTACATTCTGATTTATCTTGCTTAGCCTTGAGAGATTTTCCAAAATTTTCAAGAAGTTTTCTGGGCGTGACCGGACTCTCCTGCCGCTCAATTCTCTCTAAACTATCATTAATTCCAAATAGAAATTTTGCGATATTCTTGAGCTTATTGAAATCATATCTCTTAATCATTGCTATTGACTCCATTTGCGGAGATCCACCACCATGTAAACCTGCTACCTGTGTTAACCCTCCAAATTCGCTACATCCCAATGCTTCTATTCCCTTAAAACATTTCACTACATTTTCCGGTTTGACACGAGGATTTCTCTGCATGTATTTAAATGCATCCTTTCCTACTTCTTCATTGAAAAATGTCTCCATGAAAGGTAGTGTAGCCATCATTCCACCAGCTAAATCCGCTAAAATTTTATATTCATCATAAATTTGTTCTCCCGCATGTCTTCTACCTGCGTTAGTTAAAATTTCATCAGGAACTTGGGTACCTGAAGATGCTTTCTCAGAATGGAATGCGCTTGACTCTCCCGCAGCATAAACGAGCTCTGCTGTTCCTAATATGTGGCTAATCTTTTCTTGAGCGTGTTTTGCTTGCTCTATACCATTATATTCAGCAACTAACGCGGAAGCACTTGCTAAAATCTCGGAAATTGCAGGTTTACAGCCACAATACGAATGCCTGTGAAAATGTGCAAACATTAAAGCCAAAAATCCCGCATAAGGTACTTGCCGTGGATCTGCTTGACCATTTAAAAAGACTCTTTCTTTAGGAATAAAGACATCATCAAAAATTATGAACGTTTCGACATCTCCGATTTCAAGGGTTCGTGGAATGTATTCTTTCGGGATATCGGGAATATGATGGTATGCTGGTCGTGCAAGCAATTTAACTCCATCCCAATCTGCGGGAATGGCGAAAGACACGCAGTAATCAGCATCATCAGGGAACATCATCCTACAAGGAACTGCAACTATCTCATCAACATACGGAGTATTTGTTATGCATTGTTTTGCTCCCCGAACTACAATTCCATCTTCTCGCGTCTCGACAACTCTTAAGTAAGCGTCAGGATTTTCTTGTTCAGAAGGGCGTTTAGATCTATCCCCCTTTGCATCCGTGCTAGCACACGAAGCTGAAAGGTCCTTTTCTTGAAACATTTTCATATAATTGAGAAAATTTTGATAATATGTCGTTCCAAGCGCTTGATCACATTCATATGTTACTACAGAAATTGCATTTAGCGCATCAATACCCATACATCTCTGAACACAGCCTCCCACACGATGACATAATGCTCGAGTCATTCGCTGTTTCTTTAAGAGATCATCCTTACTCTGATGGATATGCGTGAATCGATTTATTTTCTCACCCGTAATGTGTGATGTAGCCGTGCATATATCTTCCCACTCGGGATCATGTGCTTTATCATACGTTTCTTTTACGATTACAATGCCTCCTTTTATCCTAGGATCATCTCGTCCTACCTTTTCATTTCCAATCCAGATGTTAGGCTTCATTGCATGGAGGGCTTTTACATATTCTTCATACGTTCTCATGTTAATTCTCTTTTAAACATAGTTTTTATTATTGATAGAAATAAATATTAGAACAATTATAAAACTGCTTTTTATATTAGTAAACCATATATTTACGGTAGTAATGGAAGTTAAAACTTGTTCCTTTAAATATAGGAAACACAATTTTTATCAAAAAAAAGACTACTTATAAGGTACTTTTATGACAATAATTAACGACCTCCTTGGGATTTTGAAAGAGAAGTATTAGTTGACTAAATTGTATGGGATTAAACCAGAGATTTAATTTATCTAATTGATGAAGACTTCCTAATCCTTTAATTTCTCTTATGAGATTATTAGAGAGATTTAGACTTTCCAAATTAATTAAGTTTTCGAGACCTTTAATTTCTTTAATTCTATTATGACTAATATCTAATTCTATAAGGTTGGTGAGATCTTTCAAACCCTCAATTTTTTCTATAGAGATTATTCCTCTCTTACTCAAGTCTAACGTGTTATTATCGACAATTCCACAGATTTTATCTCTATAAGAAACACATTGCACGCTCTTTTTTTCTACTTCCTCTAAAATAATATCAGTTTCATCTCGTGTAAAATGTTCCATAAAACCTTCATTGATTAAATATTTCATGACATTCAAGTGTCCACTCGTGAACCTCTTGACAATCTCATCTTTAAATACGTTCTTTGCTATTGGATCACCTGCTTCGGATAACTTTTTAAGCAAGGGAAATGCTAAATTAGAATGGAGCAAGCGCGTGTCGTAATCATTTTCAACCCACGCTTGCAAATTTGAACAATGTGCCCAAAATTCCGTGTCAGGTGTTATGTTTAAAAATCTCCCATCCAAAAATTCCAATGAATGATTCAGGATCTCTGAAGCCTCATCAATGGAATCAATCTGTTCTTGAACCTCCATTTTATCAATAGGAATATCTAATAATAAAAACCTGCATTGCTGAAACCGCTTCCCATTTATATAAATGTATGTTTTATAGTCTTGAATGGGTATGAAAACGTTTTTTGCAACCCATCCTAATAGTGATCCAACAATTCCCTGCTGAGTAGTCAAGCTATTTTCAAGCTTTAAAGTGATGAATTCGTTAATTTTATACTCTTTCATTTAAAGTAATCAATAATGTCTTTAAAAATAATGTGTTTCTTGCTAATTAATTAAATTCTTTAATGATATAAAAACGTGATTGCATGAAAATATATGTAAGAAATTTAAAAAAAGAGGTATAGTTCATAAGTTCATATCATCCTAGTGCTCTAAATCTTTCTCCAACTCATTAGAATCAGTTTCATCCTTAATAATTAATGGTTGGAATATTGTTATTTTAGGCGGACTCATTGTTAAGAGAAGTTCGGCAATCTTTGGATACTTCGCAATAAAGATAAATTCCTCTTTTACAAGTGGTTTTTGTTTATGGACGTTAGCATACCGAATTAATTCTAAAATTTGACGTGCCTCATCTTCATTTTTAAATGTTAAATTGAAATTTTTAAAGACATGCTGAAAGCTCGAAATTCCGCTATATTCACCTGTAGTGATAAGACGCCCAGTTTCAACCAGAATTTGCTCTCCCCTGCCTAATTCCTTATAATCATACAGTTCGTAATTTTCTCTATTTTTCAAAACTCCATCTGCATGAATTCCAGATTCGTGAGCAAAAGCATTATCGCCTACACCAGGCTGATTCACTGGAATGGGCACTCCGAATGCATGGGAAGCATAATTAGCAATTTGCCATGCCTTGTCCAATCTTAGATTTGGATCTCCCATCCCTAATTCTTCAATTTCAGCGCCATATTTTAATGCAAGAACGGTACTGATCAAATCACAATTCCCCGCACGCTCACCCATACTATTCACGGTTGTGTTGATATATGCTTCTTGTCCCTCTTCAATGACTCCTTTGGCGCCCATGATGCTGTTTGCAACAGCCATTCCTAAATCATTATGACAATGTAGCTCTATTGGTAAATCGACAGCTTTTGTTAGATCTTTCAATCTAAAATGAATGCGAAAGGGAGTTTCATATCCTAATGTATCACAATATCGAATTCTATCTGCCCCAGCTTTTTTTGCGGCTAGTGAAAACTTAATGAGGTAATCCATGTCCGTTCGTGATGCATCCTCCGCATTGACCCCTATAGTTTTGATCCCCAAATTCCTTGCTCGCTTGACTGCTTTGACCATTATGTCTATGACATCATCTTTTGTTTTTCGACCTTGGAACTTTCCTTCAATCATTTGATTAGAGGTTGAGATCGACAAGTTTAAATGCTCTACTCGTGTTAATTCTACAGCTTGTTCCACATCTTCTTCCACGGCTCGAATCCACCCTTCGAGGATCATGGGCTTGAGAACGCCCATTCTGGCAAGTTCTAAATTAGCATTAATATAGTTCGTTTCATGATGTGTAGTTGGAAAACCGAATTCTGACTGGAAGATTCCCATGCGATTCAAAAGTATGTTTAAAACAGTTTTTTCAAGCTTTGCTAAGCCTAGTCGACTCGTCTGCACTCCATCTCGATTAGTAACATCAATTATTTTTATCTTATTGTCCATCTCTATCAAAATTCCTTTTTTATTATCATATTAAATACTTGTTAACATTTCATTATTAAGCAACATGAATAAAAGTATTTTATTCTTTTAGTTTATTCGTATGAAAAAGTATGATTTTAATTAAACCTAATGCATATCCTAGATCTTAGTGATTATCTATAAATAATTTCAATATATTCTTTACTAAGATTTCCAACGTATTTTAACCGTGGTCTAATTAATTTATTATCTCTTAACTGTTCTATCGCGTGAGCAACCCAGCCAACACTTCTTGCGGCGGCGAATAATGGTGTATAAAGTGCACTAGGTATTCCTAATGAGTGTAATAATCCCGCAGAATAGAGATCTACATTTGGGAAAATTTGTTTTTCTTTAATCATGAAATCTGTTAAAATTTCCGTCATTTCAAAAATAAAATCGTCATGTTTATGATCATGACCCGTCTCTGTGATTTTATCGAGCCTTTCACCATTTATATATGCTTCATAGAATTTTTTGGCCAGTTGCCTCATGATTATGGCACGAGGATCCCAAGTTTTATAGACTCTGTGACCAAAACCCATGATTTTTTCTTTATTTGCTAATTTTTTCTGTGCCCAGGAAATGACATTATCATTTTTCTTTACTTCATCTGTTAAATATCTAATAACTGCTTCATTTGCACCACCATGCAAGGGTCCTCTGAGTGTTCCAATTGCACTGGTAATTCCACTATAAAGATCGGATAAAGTAGATACCGTCACCCTGCAAGAGAAGGTAGAGGCATTGTTAGAATGATCCGCATGACAAATTAAAACTTTATCGAATGCATCGATGAAATCTGCCGTAGGCATGTTCCCGGTCATCATGTAATAATAATTACCTGAATGTGATAATGTATCAGAAGGTTCAATCAAAGGTTGATTAGTTTGGATTCTGTGGGCAAATGCGATGATAGTGGGCATTTTTGCAATGATTCGAATACCCTTTCGAATATTTGCCTCTTCAGAATAATCATAATCATCAGGATCATATAAAGATAATGCAGAAATGGCCGTCCGAAGTAATTCTATACGGGTAGTATTTCGGGGAAAACTTTGTAAGAGCCTAAGAACATTATCAGGAATGTTTCTCTCTTTTATTAATAGCTGCTTGAATTCTTCTAATTGATTCTCTGCCGGAAGTTCTCCAAATATGAGAAGATAAGCAACTTCTTCAAAAGTTGAGTGTTTTACTAATTCTTGTACCGCATATCCACGATAAAATAACTTCCCTTGTTCCCCATCTATATAAGATATTAATGATTCATCGACATATACACCAACGAGACCTTTAAAGACTTGGACATCCTCATATTTAACAGCACCATTAGTATCTTTATAATCTTCACTAATTTGTCTTGTATCTCCTTTCATATTTATTCACATGCCATAAAATATGTTAAATTTTTATTTTTTTCCAAAATAAAAGTAATATATACATTTAATTAAATTGGAAATGAAAAATTTTTCATTTTTTTTAATATTATCATATACATTATTACAAATAAATATTGTTCTTTCTAAACAAAAATTCATTTTTTTCATTTTTTTTATTATTTTGTTTAATTTTGCTTAAACATGTATATTAATTTTATTACTGGCATTGAACAATCATGAAGATAAAATATTGATATAAAATTATCTTGCTAATTTTTTCATATTTATTTAAAACCAAATTAATTTTTCACAAAATCGTCCAAATTATATTATCATTTAAGTTTTAATTTTTTTATGATTAAATATATATTTGCTCACTTCTACTTTTTCTGTATTAGTGTTTATATGTTTGTCTGTTAAGAATTAACACTAAGCCGTTTATGAGGGTAAAAAATGATTTGGAATAAAATATTATTAGTTGTTACTAATTATAAAACACCAGGTTATGACTTTTATGACTCAGCATTTCCTCCATTGGCATTAGAGTACATTGCAGCTCATGTAGAGGATTTGGTTGAAGTTAAAATACTTGATACTAAAGCCGGTAATTTAGGTTATAAAAAAATTATTAAAGAATTTGAAAAGTATAAACCTGATTTAGTCGGATTTACCGTTCCTGTAACAAGTGCTATAACCACTGTTTTAGCTCACGCAAAACTAGCTAAGCAAGTTCTTAATTGTACTACCGTAATCGGTGGTTGGCATCCCACTCTAGCAGTAGAAGAAACGCTTTCATCACCTTGGATAGATATTCTGGTAAGAGGAGAAGGCGAAAATACATTTAGAGAGCTGATTGAAAAAGGAAGTCCCGAAGGGGTTAAAGGATTGTCTTATAAAGTAAATGGTGTAATGATTCACAACGAGGATCGTCCATTTATTAAGGATATTAACACTTTAAAATTTCCAGCAAGAAATTTAGTAAATAATTATAAATATAGAGCCTTTTATTTGAAATGTGATGCGATTGAAACCTCTCGTGGATGTCCTCAAGGATGTCGATTTTGCAGTACTCACGTGGTATATAAAAGAAAATGGAGGGCTCGTTCTGTTGAAAACATAATTCAAGAACTAGAACTTATTTCTAAAAATCGACGGATTTCCGACGTCTTTTTCGTTGATGATAACATTCTTGTAAACATGAATCGTATAGGTAAAATGTGCATTGAAATAATCAAGGCTAAAAGAGAAGGAAGAATCAAAAAAAGACTACGGTTCTTCTTTCAAGGAAGATTAGATTCCATGGCACGTCATCCAAAAATAGTAAAACTAATGGCTTTAGCAGGTTTCTGGCTCGTGTTAGTTGGAGTTGAAGCAACTGATAATAATCGATTAAAAAAAGTTGAAAAAGGATGTAAAATCGAACAAATTAGAAAAGGTATTGAAGTCCTGCATGAAAACGGAATTATCGTGATGGGAAATGTCATAATTGGAGCGAATTTAGACGATTCCATTGATGATGTATTTGTAACCATAAAAAAAACGAGAGAATTAACTTTAGATATTCCCAGCTTTACTCTTTTAACGCCTTTTCCATCAACAGAATTTTATCGAGAAATGAAAGAACGCAACCTGCTTTTAACAGAGGATTATTCAAAATTTAATTGGTTAAATCCTGTTATTAAAACAACTAATTTCAGTTCTTCAGTATTGAAAAAGCTACTTTTTCTTGGATTTTACTATATTGGATTTTATGGAGGATCTTGGTCAAATAAAATTACTGTTCTTAAAAGAATTGCACGAGCGAGAGGTTTTAGATTTTTCCTAAATCCCTATCGTATTTCTCGAGGAATAAATGCATATTTAAAGTGGTATCGAATGGTGAAGCGAAATATTTCGGATATAAAAAGAAAGGCTAAATATCAACTACGACTCGGAAAATTAAATAAAATGTTAGAACTTAAAGAACAAATTATATCTATTTAATTAACCTATTTTTATGATTTATTGAATATGATCTTTGTTTTATACTAATTTCTTTTGTAAAATCTTATTAATTATATGAATCTTTTATCTTTACTAATTAAAAGTATTCAACATATTTATAAAAAGAAATTTATGGATTTAATTGTTGTTTGTTTCTCTTCTTCTTAATTATTATCTTTCTGGAAACTATTATTATAATGACTCCAATTACGATAGACACAGCTATGATAACACTTGTAATTATAGGGAGTATTATCTCCATTGGATTCGCGGGCAAAACTTCAAAATAATAACTTACATGAGTGTCTTCATAATTTAGATTTATTAAAGTTATATAAACAATCCTCATTCCCATAACTGGAAATAAAGGTTCTCTATAAATTCCCGAATCATTTGTCTTCCCTGAAGATACAATATAACGTGAAAATTCATCAATAACATGCTCTTCAAAAGCAAGTTCAAACCAAGAGTCCCATATAGCCTCTTTGGTAGCACGATCCGTAATAAAAAGGTATATATCAACATCATTATTGGTAGAAAAAGACCAATTGATGCGACCTAAAGGTTCAGTTGTAAGACTTCTTAACGTCATCATACCTCGATCACCGAGATAAGAATCTGTATCAACAATTAATTTATCTGTATAAATTTCATCATCTAAATAATACGTATTCGTTCCTCCAATTAGTAAAGATACAGAGAATATGAACAAAAAGGAAACATTGATCTTGTTAATTTTTCTGTTTATAAAACGCATTTAACTTTTAAACTGAATCTTTAATTTGATTATGTTATTTAAATTATAAATTTATATTTATAAGTTATGTTTGATAGAATTCTACAATTTTTATTTAACAGATTACTAATTTGAATCTAATTATTTAAGAAATAGTATCTCCATTAAAATTATTACAATCTTGGATTTTTTTTAATAACGAATTGATATTTATTAATATATAGTATACATCTTGTTTTCATAAAATTACCTCACAGAATTGATTTAAATAGAATAAAGAATTCTTGAAATAAAGAAATAAATTAATTGAATCCAAAAAATCATGATTAAAGAAAGTTTAAGAATCTTCATGTTGATGCCTTTTAGAGAGAATTTGACAGACATCTATGAAAATCACATTAAAAAGCCTTTAGAGCAAGAAGTCCATATAGTCATATCTTAAATAGAGAATCATCTTCGGGATAAGTTATGTTATGTAGAATTATTCCTTTTAATGCGGAGTTTCTTTTTTCTCTCAACTCTTAGAGACGTATCGAATAACCATTGATAGATATTCCGATTTTTTAAATTTAAAATTGGTTTTGTTTCTGATATTCTAATTTCTTTAATCTTTGAAAGGAGAAAGATAACACATAAAAACCTTGTAATCCCCGAGATAAAAAAAACAAACAAGTATGGATTAATTAAATTATAGGGGATCATTTGAATAAGAATGCTCCCGGTTAAGCCACCTAAGATGATACCAAATCCCAATAATAAATTATACATTGCTAAATATATTCCACGCTTCTCACGGGATATATTGTCATATATAAAATTTGAAGCTGCTAAATTAAATGCAGTCCATCCTATACCACTGAATAACTGAGGAAATAAAAGAATCTCAATTGGTCCTGCCGTGAACAACCACATTAAAGGAAGAGATGGGAGGATAATTGCTCCTAATCGTAACAAACGCACGTTTCCAAAATAATCTGAAAACCTCCCAAGTAAGGGAAATATTGTTAAAGCAATAATGGATGGGAAGATATTAATAAATATAAATGTGATATAATTAAATTTCAATTCTTCTAGCATGTATACGGAGAAGAATGGTCCTGCAATCCATTGGGAAAATGTAATTAAGGAAACAAATAAGGTAAATTTCCCAAAATTATGATGAGGTATTTCTTTTATAAATCGTATTAAACTAACATGATGTGAATCCTCAAATTGAATAGGGGGATAATAATGTTGAGTAAATAATAAAAAAGACAAGATGCGAGTAGAGAATCCTATTAGGAAAATTAATATAAATCCTATTATCACTGCATTATTATTATTGAACCAATCTAATGAGAAAGAAAAAATTAAAGTTCCACTTAATGCAATCCCTGTAGTTATAAGATTTCGTTTCGCAAAATATCTCCCTCTCTTATTTTCGGGGACAATATCTCCCATCATTGAAAACCAAGGAGGAGTCATGAAACCTCCACTAAATGAATATAAAAGAAAGACTCCTATTAGAATCCATGATAAAAAATTTATAAGAAGCTGATTTATATATAAAACAGCTATAATCAGAAATAATGGCCACATTGCTGCTTGACCCAATATTCCTTGTAATAACACACTTTTCCGTGATTTGCTCTCTATCTTTCTAGAACCAAATATTTGCCCAATTGGAGAGATTAAACCTATACAAGAATAAAGTACTCCGACCTGAAATGCAGTTGAGCCGAGACTTAATGCAAAAGGTACAATATAATTATCACCCAAATTACTTGATAAAACGCCAAATGAACCTTCGGCTATAGAAATGTTCATAGTTCTTTCTTTATGTCTTATTTCATCCAAATTTTCGTTTTTGGAATTTTGTTTTAATGTGTCATTCATATTAGTTCTAATTTTATAATGAAAAAAGTAGTATCTTTTTTATTAAATATATAATATAGCAAGATTATTTTGTTTTTATAATTGGATATTCCTTTGAAATATTCCTTTATCGACTTTAAATCACTTTTTAATGTAGCTAGGGACACTATCTTTAATTTGAACTATGATAAAATATTTAATAGATAAACCACCTTTTCTTAAGGAAATTTAATTCCAGTTATTAAAACAATTCTTTTTAGTCTTTCAGTATTAAACAAGCTAGTCTTTTATGGATTTCTCCATATCCGATTACAGTGGATATTGGTGAAATAAAGTCATTGTATTTAATAGATTTATTAATTAACAACTTGAAAGTAATATAATTCTTTATATCATTTTTAGATAGTTAAAAAAAATATAATGATTTATTACAAATTTATCTTACATTAACGATTTAAAAAGAATAATGAATTCTTACACTAAAGAAATGAATAAATAGAATCCAAAATATCATGATTAAAGAAAGCTTGCGAATTTTTATGTTGATGCCTTTTAGAGAAAACTTGACAGATATCTATGAAAATTACATTAAAAAGCCTTTAGAACAGGAAGGGCATGTAGTAAAGAGGGCCGACGATATTTTTAAATCCTCACCAATCATGGAAGATGTAATACACCAGATCAAGATCTCAGATGTCATTATTGCAGATCTAACGGGAAAAAATCCAAACGTTTTCTACGAGTTGGGTCGGGCACACGAGGCAAATAAATTTGTCATTCAAATATCACAGCAAGACCACCTCCCTTTTGATACGAGGCACATCCGGACGATATTATATACTGATAATCCGGAAGGATATGGATTTTTAACTGAAAACTTGAAAAAATATGTTAAAACTATTCAAAAAGAACTTCAAATAAATGAAATAATAGATAAATTGGAAGAGAGCAAGGAATACGTTGAAGCCATACTATATTCAAAATTAATATCCGAGTGGGAAGAAGAATTATCACCAAGACAAATTAATAAAGTCGCAGAGGCGGCATATGACAATCCCCAAGTATTTGAGTCATATAGAGCAAGAGAATATTTACAACCTCTCTTTAAAAAATACATTAGCATCATTCCTAACAATATCATCAGGCATTTAGAATATAATGGGTATAAATTCTAAAGATTAAAATGATAATATCCTCTGTGTAGGTATGTAATACGTGCATCTAATTTTCCAAATAGTGATATTCATCTTAAAAAAAATCCGAGTATCAAACCTAAAAGAAGACATTTGTTTCTTATCTTTAAAATAAAAAAAATTGAAAAAAAAGAGATAATATAGCTAAAATATTTCTTTAAACTTACTTATTAATCTATTTATAAAAATATGATTGGACCTTAATGATAAAACTTTTAATTTAATCAAAATATTACAATTCATATTAAATAAGATAAAATCCAATTAACGTGATTTAAAGTGAAATAAGATAAATCTAATATGCCTAAATGGGTTGGAATGCCAATTAATCCAACTGGTGCGATAATTCTATATGTAATTGGCATTTTTTTATTATTGGGTCTATTGATTGCACTACCATGTGTTTTTATTATGACATTTGCACTACAAACGATGATATATTATTTTCCTACAATGCAAAATTATGTACCTGTGTTCTTTTACGTTTCTCTCTTAATATAGCTAATATTTTTAATAATAGATATCCATACAATTGGAGTAGCCAAAAATGCAAAATAAACCTTTTTTTTTTTACAATTATTTCATAAAATCAAGAATTCCAGGTAATTTTAATTGAAGTTTTATTAGCACCATTCCAAGATTTTTCAATAAAGCTAGTAGTGACTCTTGTACTTAGGTACATTTCAAAGAAACTAGCCATCCATCCTTTTGCGGAATTATAGAATACTTCAAAATCTTTATCAAAGTCATCAATTATTACGTGAATCTCATTCTCCGAGATAATTTCTCCATATTGCCTTCCAAAATTAAACCATAAGTTAAATAAACGGTTATAAGAATTTAATGCCATATTTAGATCTTTTTTATTCATGGGTGAATTGTATGTACGTTCTATCATCGTTTTACCATAATCATAACTCCATTTCTCAATTATTCTCAAATTACCTCTAGCTTCCACCTTACAGACAGCGATTATGCAACGCTTAAAAGTATCAAATGGATACCAAGCAGCATCAAGGATTCGTTGACTAATTACTTGTTTATCTTCTTCTGAAATAAGGTCGTCATATATACCGGTTTTATTCGCTCTAATAGCGATTGCCCATGCTTTAAATAATGATCCTTTAATCTTTTTCATTTAAATCAACTTCTTAAATGTTACATTAAAGAGTTAAATTAATGTTATTAAAGTGATTAGAAATGACATTATTATATGTGTACAACACGTACAAACTGATAACAATAAAAACTAATTTTATAATAGAAAAGGGGATTTTTTTCCAAAATTAATATGAAAAACAATATGTTAATGAAATATAATTAAAAATTCCAGGTAATATTTACAACTGTTCTTGTATCACCATTCCAAGACTTTTCTAAAAACTTTGTGGTTACTTTAGTGTCGAGGTAACCTTCAAAAAACGAACTCATCCATCCGCGAGCCACGTGATAAAAGGCTTCAAAATCGGGATCAAATTCTTCAATATAAATATTTAATTCGTTTTCAGATTCAATCTTTCCATATTGCTTCCCGAAATTAAACCATAACTTAAACAAATTATTATAAGAGTCGACAGCATCACGTAATTGTCTTTTCATCATTGGACCCCGATAAAGGCGTTCAATAGTTTCTTTCCCTGCATTATATCCCATTTTATAAACTATATTCATGTCTCCTTTCGCAAAAACCTTTACGATGGCATTAAAACTATTTTTAAAGGTCGTAAATGGATACCAAGCAGCATCAAGAATACGTGTATTAATAATTTTAATGTCCTCTTCTGGAATGATTGTTTCATAAACACCACTTTTATTTGCCCTAACGCCCTTTACAAAGAATTTTAATAATGCTCCCTTAACTTTTTTCATTGTTATCCCCAACATTAAATAATTACTATTAAAAGAATAAAAATTTGCACATATAAGATTATGGATATAAAAATATGAAAAAATTTCTTTACACTAGACTGACTTGATTCTTATAGATCAAGAATTCCACGTGATTCCAATACTCGTTTTATTAGCACCATTCCAGGATTTTTCTATAAAATAGGTATTCACCTTTTTACCAAGATAAATTTCAAAAAAACCATGCATCCAACCCTTAGCAGAATGATAAAATACTTTAAAGTCCTTATCAAAATCATCAATAATTATGTGAATCTCATTCTCAGAGACTATTTCTCCATATTGTTTTCCAAAATTAAACCACAATCTAAATAGATTATTATATGAATTCATGGCTGCGTTAAGGTCTTTTTTATTCAATGGATTTCTATAGGTTCGTTCCAAAGCACGTATCCCATAATCATAGCTCCATTTTTCAATAATTTTTTCATTATCTTGAGCTTCAACCTTGCAAACTGCTCTTATACAGCGTTTAAACGTATCAAATGGATACCAGGCAGCATCTAAAATCCGTTGGCTAATTACTTGCATATCTTCTTCTGAAATGAGGGTATTATATGCTCCACTTTTATTAGCTCTAATAGCAATTGCCCATGCTTTAAATAAAGAACCTTTTATTTTTTTCAAGTAGAATACCTCTATTTTTACTTTTCTTTATTATTAAAATTAAGGTAGTCTAATAAAATTGATATAAAAAACTGAATTTGTATGATTAAGTCACGTACAAAAAAAAGAATTTTTTATCAAAATATAATATTTTAAATGTTTTATTTTGTTTTTTGCATAATATAAAATTAGTCTATAAATATTGATTAATTTAAAAAAATAGAATTCTTGGAAATATTACACTAAAGCGATAATACCTTCGAATTTAATCTAAATAATTAAGTATTCCAGGTGATTTTAACCACTGTTTTATCAGCATCTTCCCACGATTTTTCTATAAATCTCGTCATAACTTTAGTATCTAAATATGCTTCAAAAAAACCATGCATCCAACCTTTTGCTATATGATAGAATAATTTAAAATCTTTATCGAAGTCCTCGATAAAGATATCTACCTCATCATTTGATATAATTTCACCATGCTGATATCCAAAATTAAACCATAATTTAAACAGATTATTATAAGAACTGATAGCCGCTTCAAGCTCTTTTTTTCTCATTGGTTCTTTATAAACGCGCTCCAGAACACTTTTACCATAATCATAACCCCATTTTTCAATCACTTTTATATTTTCCTTAGCTTCGATCTTACAAACTGCATTATAACAATTTTTAAACGTTCCATAAGGATACCAAGCAGCATCAAGGATCCGCTGATTAACTATTTTTTTATCTTCTTCTGTTATGAAGTCATCATACCCACCGCTACGATTTGCTCTTATAGCGATAACCCAAGGTTTTAATAACGTTCCTTTAATCTTTTTCATTTTTTTATCAACTTTTCATTTATTAATATAAACTAAAAATTTCTTCAGCAATGATCCATACAAATTTGGAAAATTCAAGAATTCCAGGTAAGATTGATAATTGTTTTTTCGTCTCCTTCCCAAGATTTCTTTAAAAATTTTGTAGATATCTTGGTGTCTAAGTATGCTTCGAAAAATGATCTTATCCACCCCATTCCTATATAATAATGTAAATCAAAGTCTGGTTGTTCTCCATCAAAAACTAAATTGAATTCATTTTCCGATATGATCTCCTCCGTAAGGTATCCAAAGTCAAACCACAACTTTATTAGAGATTGATATGATTTAATTGCATGATTAAGACTTCTTTTTTTTTTTGTCCTACTATAAATACGTCCAATAGTTTTATTTGCAAACTCATAACCCCATTCCTCGACTTTTTCCGCATTTCCATTTACTTCTACCTTAGCAATTGCAGTAAAGATCTTTTTATAATACTCGAGGGGATACCATCCAACATCAAGAATCCTCTGTGAAACAAATTTTTTCTCATCTTCAGTTAGGATACTATCATAAACTCCAGTTTTATTTGCTCTTACATTCATTACAAAAAATTTTAATAATGATCCTTTTACATTCATGGTATTTCTTCTTCTAGAAATTTTTTATAATTTTATGGTAGTTGATTACTATTAAAAATTTTTTTAAAAAAAAATTATTTTATTATAATAACACGAAAATGAAGTAAATTTAAATTAACAGAAAGTTATATCAATGTATTTTTTAAAGGATTCCAAATAAAGTTAATAATTGTCTTTTTGAAGGAGGGCTACTACTATTTAAAATCATTGATTAAGTAGATTATAGAATATAATTTTATGCATGCTAATAAGTAAGTATTATTTTTAAAAAATAAATTTAAAAGGATTTACTATAAAAAAGAGCTAATTTATCCTTGAAATAAAAAAATATAAAACTTCAAGAATTCCACGAAAGATTTACCACCATTTTATCAGCACCTTCCCAAGGTTTTTCCAAAAATTTGGCGGTGATAGTTGTACTTGTATAAATCTCAAAAAAACCCTGCATCCAACCCATTGCTATGTAATAGAATAATCTAAAATCTTTATCGAAATCTTCAATAATTATATTTACTTCGTTTTCTGATTGTATTTCACCATATTGCTTTCCAAAATTAAACCACAGTTTAAAAAGCGTATTATATGAATTCACCGCTCCAGATAAATCTCTTTTCATCAAAGGTTCTTTATACAAGCGTTCCAAGGTTTCTTTGCCTCGATTATACCCCCATTTTTGAATAACCTTCACATTATCTCTACCATCCACCTTGCATACGGCATTAAAGCAATTTTTAAAGGCTTCATAAGAATACCATGCTCCATCAAGAATACGCTTGTTAACAATACCCATATCTTCTTCTGAAAGTAGATCATTATAAATTCCAGTTTTATTCGCTCTTATGCTTTTAACAAAAAACTTGAGCAATACTCCCTTTACCTTTCTCATATTTGATCAAAAGTTTTTATTTTATTATATATTCAGCTAATACTTTTATAAACTGATCGATAAAAATAAGTAGAGATATATTTACAAGATAATAAAAATAGAATATAACATTCAGAAATCTAATAATTAGGAATTCCAGGTGATTTTAACTACCGTTTTATCAGCACCTTCCCAAGATTTTTCTAAAAACTCCGTGGTTACCCTGGTGGAGAGATATTTATTAAAAAAGCCCCGCATCCATCCTATTGCGTTGTAATAGAACAATCTAAAATCTTTATCGAAGTCTTCAATGAATACGTGTATCTCATTATCAGATATGATTTCGCCATGTTGCTTCCCAAAGTTGAACCATAATTTAAAAAGACCATTATAAGAATTCATTGCAGTTTCGAGATCCCTTTTTCTCATTGGTTCCTTATATATGCGATCCAATATATGATTACCATAATCATATCCCCATTGTTCGATGATTTTTATATTATCTTTGGCCTCAACCTTACAAACTGCATTAAAGCAATTTTTAAAAGTTTCATAAGGATACCAAGCAGCATCAAGAATTCGCTGGTTAATTATCTTCCAATCTTCATCGGTAATGAACTCCTCATAAACTCCGCTTCTATTTGCCCTTATAGCGATGACAAAATTTTTCAATAAAGATCCTTTTATATTTTTCATTCCTACTGACCTTTCAATTATTCTTCATAAATAAAGTAAAACTAATGATATTAAAATTTTAATTTATAGATAACCATTCGATCGCGTTACATACTAAAAATTATTATATTTAATCATCAGAGAACTTTGTTTAATATCAAATAAAAATTAATGATTCTATAGATCGTTATACATGCGAACCTTAAAGATTCAAGTATTCCAAGTAAGGTTTATTACTGTTTTTTCAGCGCTTTCCCAGGACTTTTGTAAAAAATTTGTAATAACCTTTGTATCTAAATATGCTTCAAAAAAACACTTTATCCAACCACTTGCAACATAATAAAAAAATTTAAAATCACGGTCGAAGTCATTAAAAGTTATATTGATTTCATTATCTGAGACTATTTCTCCATTTTGATGCCCAAAGTTAAACCATAACTGAAAAAAATGGTCATATGCCGTAATAGCGAGTTTAACTCCTCTTTTTTTCATTCTATCCTTGTAAATGCGGTCTATTGTTTTTTGCGCACTTTCATAACCCCATTTTTGTATGACATTCAAATCACCATTGGCATCAACTTTACAAACAGCATTTAGACAATCTTTAAAAGATTCAAAAGGATACCAAGCAGCATCAATAATTAACTGGTTAATCATTTTTTTACTTTCTTCAGTAATCAAGTTATCATAAACTCCGCTTTTATTAGCCCTTATAGTGATTGCCCATTCTTTAAATATTGATCCTTTTACTTGTTTCATAGTTTTTCATTTCTTTTTTTATTAAAATTTAAAGAATTTTAGAGATATCTCTTATGAATAATCAAGATTTCCACGTAAGATTGTATACCGTTTTATCATCACCTTCCCACACTTTCTGAGTGATTTTCGCAGATATTGAAGTATTTAAGTATTCTTCAAAAAATGCTTTTATCCACCCCAAGGTACTATGATAAAATAATTCGAAATCATTGTCGAAATCTGCAATACTTATATTTATTTCATTTTCTGATATTATTTCTCCTTTATGTATTCCAAAGTTAAACCATAACTTAATGAGATGTAGATATGAAGTTAAAGCATGTCTAATAGTTCTTTTCAATCTTAAACCTTTATACATGCCTTTTATAACCATTTTAGCTAAATCATAACTCGAATTTATAATAATATCCATTTCTCCTTTAGCTTCTATCTTTCCAACCATAGCATATAAATTTTTATATACTTCATAGGGATACCATACCGCATCTAAAATCTCCTGGTTGACAAATTTTTTCTCTTCTTCTGTAAGAATACTATCAAAAGCTCCAGTCTTATTAGCTCTTATAATCTGAATCACATATTTAAATAATGATCCTTTTACTTGTTTCATTCTTATCTACCTTCTACTTTCATTAAAATAAACATTAGAAAACTCTTTTGAAGAAGTTATAGCTAAAATTTGAATTATCAAGAATTCCATGTAACATTAATAGTCGTTTTATCTGCTCCTTCCCATGATTTTTGTAAAAATTTAGTTTTTATCTTGGTTCCAAGATAAGCTTCAAAAAAGCTCTGTATCCATCCACTTGCCACGTAATAAAATAAATCAAAATCATCGTCAAAATCCATGAATGATATATTTATTTCATTATCTGATATGATATTACTTTCTTGTTTTCCAAAATCAAACCACAACTTAAAAAGATGATCATACGTCGAGATGGCAAGTTTAAGGCTTCTTTTCTTCATTCTATCTTTATACATGCGATCTATTGTTTTTTGAGCGTGCTTATAACCCCATTTTATAATATTATTCAAGTCACCTTTAGCCTCTACTTTAGCTACCCTAGAGAATATCATTTTAAATTGTTCATAGGGATACCATATAGCATCAAGAATGCGCTGGTTTACGATTTCTTTTTCTTCCTCTGTAAGCATATTATCATAGAGCCCGCTTTTATTCGCTCTTATGTTCATGATGAAATACTTGAATAAAGCACCTTTTATGTGTTTCATAATTTATCTAATGTTTTTTTGATAATAATAAGATCGGGTAAGCATATTAAAATGCTTGTACATATAAATTTTTATTATGAATTTAAAATAAAGCCAGTAGTTTTAATCAGAGCAAATAGAAATGATTATAACTATTAACAAGAAATCTATACAATGACATAATGAATAAATAAGAAATTTAATAAGATCAAAAATTCCAGGTAAGTTTTAATATTGTATTTCCCGAACCTTCCCAAGATTTCTGCAAGAATTTTCCAGAAACCTTAGTGTCAAGATATGATCCATAGAACGCCCTTATCCACCCCATTAAAATATAATAATGTAAATCAAAT
>JBHLME010000159.1:0-8394 GCA_048938445.1 Promethearchaeota archaeon
CTGCTTTTTGGATAGATTCTGTCATTGCAAATACAAGTTCTACCTGAACATCAGCTTCAAGTAATGCACGTTGGAGATCTATGATCAAAACTTTTATTGCTTCCTTGTCAACTTTAGGTAATCTTCTAATCTTACGTATAGCGTTATCTAAGTTCCTACCTAAGTTCTCTAAAACCATTTTTTTCTAAATTAGTTAGTGTCCAATATTATTTAGTATTTATTAAAAAATAATATTTTTTTTGAATAAAAACAATATAATATTAATTATAAGAAAAGTCAAAATTAAAAGTAATTGGAAGAGAAATATAACAAAAGGAGTTATTCAAAAAATGTCAATCCGTAGGACTGAAATTCAAAAATTAAAAACTGGTCAATATATTATGGTTGATGAGGAGCCTTGCATTATTAAATCTACTGAGAGGTCCAAAAGTGGAAAACACGGACATGCTAAAGTAAGAGTAGTGTGTGTTGGTATTTTCGATAATAACAAGAGATCTCTTACCATACCTTCTGGACACATGGTAGAAACGCCAGAAATCATCAAGGGTACTGCTCAAATAAATTTTATCGAGGATACTTCAATTAATGTCATGAATTTGGATACTTATGACTCTACTGATGTTGAATGGCCAACAGATGCAGATTTAATAAATAAACTCAAGGAGTTACAAGCAAATCCATCGAAAATGTCTGCAGCACAAGTTGAAGTATGGAATATTGCGGGGAAGACTCTTATTAATCGAGTGATTTATAATTAATATTTCCTCAATTTTTTTTATAAAAACACATTAAAAATTGTCTTTAAATAATAGTATCATTTAAAATTTTGATTTTTATGGAAAACAAGTCAATAGCATTAGCTTGTAGAATGGATTCTGAACGTGCTTTTAATTTAACTAGGAAAATATTTGATTTTTTAGTTAAAAAGAAAAATGAAATAGTTTATTTAGAAACGCGTATTGCACCTAAAATTTTACCAACTAATGGAAGAGATCTTGGTGAAATGACATCAGAAAATACTAAGTTTATACTTTCAATAGGGGGGGATGGTACACTTCTTAGGGTTGCAGGTAGTTTATCCATGCATGATCCACCACCAATTTTAGGAGTGAACATAGGATCAATTGGTTTTTTAGATGAATCAAATGAACGAGCAATTTTTAGAGACATTAATAGAGTCATAAGCGGAGATTTTACCATTGAATCATGTTCAAAACTCTCTTCATATTTAGTTAAAGGTAAATCTGAAGAAAAAAAGTTAGGCGATGCTATTAACGAGGTGTTAATTGTTTCATCTAAAAATTCTAAAGTAATGCAGGTTTCCATAAAAATTAATGGAATATTTTTAAACAGGAGTTATTTAGATGGCGTGATTATTTCTACATCAACAGGTTCAACAGCATATAACCTGAGCGCGGGGGGAGCTATAATCCATCCATCGTTAAACATGATGCAATTAGTAGCCTTAAATCCTTATGCTCGTTCTGGACTAAAACCAATAATATTACCTATTGATAGTGAAATTGAAATTCAACTTTTAAGACCTCGATTAAATGGGAGAGTTTTGATTGATGGGAGGAAAATTATTAAGGCGATTCAACCAAATACTCGAATAAGAATAAGAAAATCTGATTCCGTGGTAAGATTTATACGTTTTGATGAGAGTTATTATTCTCGCTTGAGAAAGAAGATCATAGGAATGGTAAAAATCCCCCGAGATGATAGTCCAGAAGAGTATTAGCATGAAAGAAAAATCTAAAAAATGTATTTTTGATACAAATATCTTTTTATTAGGATTTCAGATTAATTTAATTGAAGGAGAAATATATACAACTCCAAGTGTAATTGAGGAAATTAAAGTTAAAAGATACTCAGATAAAAATAGAACTATAATAAGTAGGATTAAGGCCGCCATTGAAACAAAGAAATTAATCATTAAAATTCCTACTGAGATTTATATCGCAAAAGTAAAACTTAACTCTAAAAATACCGGTGACTTTAAAGCACTTTCAGAGGCAGATTTTGAATTAATAGCTTTAGCATTAGAGTTGAAAGATAAGTATAAGCAAGAAATAATTTTATATACAAATGACTATTCTATGGAGAATTTATGCATGGAATTAAATATCCCCTTTTCTCCTTTAGGTAAAAATGGTATTGATTCTAAAATAATTTGGGAGATTTATTGTCCGTTTTGCCAAAACATTTTTCAAGCTGAAGATTTTAAATCATATTGTGAAAGATGTGGTCAAAAATTAAAGCGAAGAAAAAAAAAAGTCTAATAGAAAATTTATATTCATACAAACAATAATTAATTGGAAAACTTGAATTTATTAAATATTATCAGGTTAAGAAATGGGAGTAAAAATAAATGAACTTGTAAAAGGTATAAAAAAATCAATAACTTTTGAAAATTTAAATAATAAAAGAATAGCTATTGATGCATTTAACACTTTATATCAATTTCTAGCCATAATACGTCAGAAAGATGGTACTCCATTAAAAGATTATAGCGGAAATGTAACATCACATCTTTCTGGTCTTTTTTATAGAACTATTAATTTTCTTGAACACAATATCAAACCTATTTATGTGTTTGATGGTATTCCTTCCGATTTAAAACTTCAAACGATTAGAGCACGTAAAGAAATCAAAGAGGAAGCTAAAGAAAAAATGATTAAAGCACAAGAGGCGGAGGATTTCAAGGAAGCAAAAAAATATGCTCAACAAACATCGAAATTAACTCCTGAGATGTTGGAAGAAAGTAAGAAATTAATAAATTTTATGGGAATTCCAATAATTCAAGCTAATTCTGAAGGAGAATCTCAATCAGCATATTTAGTTGAGAAAGGAGATGCATGGGCAATAGCTTCACAAGATTATGATACATTATTATTTGGTGGGAATAGATTAATTAGAAATTTTGCGGTAAGCAGGAGCAAAAAAGTAAAAGAGACAAAAATTTCACTAGATATTGAATATATTTCATTACAGAAATTATTAGAACAGCTTGATATCACACATAAACAATTAATAGAGATGGGAATTCTCATTGGAGTAGATTTTTTTCCAGGAATAAAAGGTATTGGACAACATACAGCATTGGATTTGATTAAAGAACACGGATCTATCGAAAATATGATAAATAAAAATATTGTTATTGGCAAAAAGAAAATTGAAATTGATTTAGATACGGTGAAAAGAGTGAGAAATATTTTTTTAAATCCAGATGTCAATAAAACATATCCTAAATTAAGATGGGATAAAATTAATTACGAAAAAATTGAAGAGCTATTAATAGAATCACATAATTTTTCAAAACAGAGAGTTGAGGGTGCCTTAGAGCGCTTAAAAAAAATTGATTCATCAAAGATTCAAGTTTCTTTGGATAGTTTTCTAAAAAAGTAGATTTATATAAATAATAATTTATAATAAAAAAGGCAAAAATTTTTACAAACCTAATTATATTGATAAAATAAAGGAATTAATAATCATAAATTGAAAAATAATGTCTGCTAATAATGCAGGTTCCAATGATGATAGAGATAAAGATGGTCCAAGTATATCTTTAAGGGTTCAAAAAGCAAAAGAAAGAGATATTGGAAAAAATATTATAAGAATTGATCCAAAGACCATGGAAGATCTTGGAATTAAAACTGGTGATGTTATTGCTATCAAAGGTAAGAAAGAAAGCGCTGGAATTGCATGGCCTAGCTACCCACAAGATCATGGATTAGGGATTGTCCGGTTTGATTCCAGACTTAGGAAGAATACTGGTACGAGTATTGATGATAATATTGAAATCGTAAAAGTCAATGCTTTAATAGCTCAAAATGTGGTTTTGGCTCCAGCAAGCATGAAAATCAAGTCAAATCCAAGATTTGAAACGTTTGTAAGGAGGAAATTAAATAATTATCCAGTTACTCTCGATGATATTATTCACATATCCATAGGTATAAGTAGAGAAATATCATTCAAGGTGAAAAGCTTGAGACCAAAAGGTATATGTCAAATTAAACAAGAAACGGTCATACATATTAGCGAAACAGTAACCCCAGATGAAGAAACAAGAACAGAATATGTTACTTATGAAGATGTGGGAGGATTAGATAGAGAAATCCAAAGGGTGAGAGAAATGGTTGAATTGCCTTTACGCCATCCGTCATTATTTAAACGCTTGGGAATAGACCCTCCTAAAGGAGTACTCTTGAGAGGTCCACCAGGATGTGGAAAAACTTTATTAGCGAAAGCTGTTGCTAATGAAAGTGAAGCTCATTTCATTTCTATAAATGGACCCGAAATAATGAGTAAATTTTATGGAGAGTCAGAAAAAAAATTAAGAAAAATATTTGTTGAAGCAGAAGAAAAAAGTCCATCAATTATTTTTATAGATGAGATTGATGCTATAGCTCCAAAAAGAGAGACTGTAACTGGTGAAGTGGAACGTAGAGTAGTTGCCCAGTTATTAGCATTGATGGACGGATTGCATAGTAGGGGAAGGGTAATCGTCATAGGAGCAACAAATAGACCAAATAGTCTAGATCCTGCGTTAAGACGGCCTGGAAGGTTTGATCGTGAAATTGAAATAAAAGTTCCTAATGAAAAAGGACGGCGTGAAGTATTTCAGATTCATACGCGAAACATGCCCCTTGATAAAAACATTTCTTTAAAAGAATTTGCACAAATAACCCATGGTTTTGTAGGTGCAGATATTTCAGCAGTATGTCGTGAAGCAGCAATGTCTGCCTTAAGAAGATATCTACCAAAGATTGATTTAGAATCAGAAGTAATTGATGAAGAATTATTAATGCAGATGGTAGTTCTTAAAGACGATTTTGATGAAGCATTAAAAGAAGTTCTCCCTTCTGGAATAAGAGAAGTATTTGTTGAAGTGCCCAATGTACCTTGGCAACAAGTAGGTGGATTAGAAAGTTTAAAGCAAAAACTTATTGAAGCAGTAGATTGGCCATTATCACATCCTAAAATATTTAAACGAATGGGAATTTCTCCACCAAAAGGAATATTATTATATGGCCCTCCCGGTTGTGGAAAAACTTTATTAGCAAGGGCAGTTGCGACAGAAACAAAAGCTAATTTTATCTCGATTAAAGGTCCAGAACTCTTATCCAAATGGGTTGGAGAAAGCGAAA
The DNA here is from genome assembly GCA_048938445.1 of Promethearchaeota archaeon. Taxonomy (GTDB): domain Archaea; phylum Asgardarchaeota; class Lokiarchaeia; order Sigyniarchaeales; family SOKP01; genus FT1-020. Next base: position 5,151 of record JBHLME010000159.1, read on the forward strand.
AAGCTGTAAGGGAAGTATTTCGAAAAGCAAAGATGGCATCTCCATGTATTATCTTCTTTGATGAATTTGATTCAATTGCTCCTAGTAGAGGACGTGTAACTTCTGATTCAGGAGTTACTGAAAAAGTCTTATCCCAATTATTAACTGAATTAGATGGATTAGAAAGTAAAAAAGATATCGTAGTAATTGCCGCAACAAACCGACCAGATATATTAGATCCTGCATTAATTAGACCAGGAAGGATTGATAGAATATTAATGGTACCCGCTCCAGATCAAAATAGTAGGATCGAAATCCTAAAAATATTCACCAAGGACATGCCATTATCAAATAATTTAAAGATTGAAGAATTGAACAAATTTTTAGGAGAGGGTTTTTCAGGTGCAGATATTGAGACGTGGTGTAGAGAAGCAGCCATGATTGCATTGAGGGAAAATATTCGCGCAAGAAAACTCTCTATTGAACATTTTAAGGAAGCAAGAGAAGATCTTTATCCAACAATTACACCAGAAATAATTAAGTGGTATGAATCTTTTGCTGAAAAATTAAAACGTAGAAAAATTGAAGGAGGAGAAAAAGAGGATAGATTATTTGTGTGATAACCACAAATTTAATATTCTTTATACATTATATACACTATAATTCTAATTCTTATTTTAAATTAAAATTATATTTTACAGGTGATTATTTATCGAATCACATCGATGGAACCAAAAACCAATATTAAATTCTATTATTGCCATATTAATTAAAAATAAAGGAGAAATAATTGACAAACGATTGGAGGAATTAGTTAAAAAAGAATTCCCATTTATAACATCCTTATCTTTAGAAGAATTACTCTTAAAACTCGAGAGTAGAAATATCATTTATGTATTTCGAGTGAGTAAAAATAAAAAGATGGTAGTTTATAATAAAGATAATACTGAGATTCGATCAGAGCTTACTCAAGATTCAGTTTAATTTTTCATTTTTTATCCAATTAATGCACAATGTATCTAATGTCATATCTTCATTAGGAGATTTAAACATTCTTTCTCGAATATCAATGAATACAGGATAGTTTACAGCATTTCCCATAAGCAACATTTCTCCCACACCCATACTGGATATCATATCCACATAATCTTTTGTAATTGCTTCAGAACTTTCCATTAAATGTTTTAAATCGTATGGATTCTTAATATTTAGAATCATTTTTGAGTTTAATTGTGATAAAGCGGTTGTACTTAACTTCTTCGGTCTTTGGCTGATTAAACACAAACAAGCCATGAATTTCCTACCTTCCCTAGCTATTGTTTCAATGATAGATTTTGATAAGGCTTTCGATTGTGCTGCTTCAGGAGCAAATTGATGTGCTTCTTCAATTATCAGTAAGAATGGAGGAATATTTTGCATTCTTCTCATATAAAATAATCGAGAACAAATATAATCTACAATTATTTGCTTTTTCCGAATGCTTATTTCATTTTTAAGATCAAATATTATAAGATGATTTTTTTTTATTATATTATTTAATAAAGGATTTTCAATAGGGCCAAATAGTTGTAAATGATTTAATTCAGATAACCATCCTACCAGTGCTTGTTTAGTAGCTTTATTTCCATTATGATCTTGCTCTAAATATTCTATAATATCATTTAAAGTGTATTTTTTTTTCTTTTCATTATTATTCTTTAAATTTTTAATACATCTTGAAAGTTCTCTTATTTGAACGTGAGAAATTTCACTTTGGTATTTTCTAAATACACGAGCATTCAAGCTAGGTACAGCAATTTGGAAATAAGTAATATCTTGTAGTAGAATTTTATCTTTTAATTGAGGTATTTCTTTTAAATATTGATATTCCCCATGAACATCAATTAATACAATAGCTGGAGTCCCCGATCCTTCTTTTCTAGATAATAATTCTTCTATGAGAATAGATGTTAAATAACTCTTTCCTGCACCAGAAATAGCCAAAATCGCTAGATGTTTGCTTAATAATCGATTCATATTAATGGAAGCATCTATTTCAGAAACTTTAAGTTTACCCACATTTAATCCATTTTCTTCTTTAAAGCCCAGAAAATTATTGATTAATTGCTTATTAACTAAACACACTTCCGCTCCGGGTCTTACTGGATAAGTCATTCTTTGAATTTTTTCAATTACAAAATTTTGTTTATCTTTAATCGTGATTATTCCTAGGTTTTTTACAATAGCTATAGCAAATTCAAAATCATCGCTAGGAAATAATCCTTTTAAGATATTTGGATTATTATCACTATTATATGCTTTAATTGTTAATGCGTCAGAAAAGTATTCATTGTTTATGATAATCTTTTCAATTATCCCGATTAAAAATCCTTGTTTTGTATCTACATATACAAATTGCCCTTTTTTTACTTGATGTTGATGTTTATTAGTATTGATTATAAAAGTAAATTTTGATACATCTGGTAAATGATTATAGTTAAAAACAATACCAATTTTTTGTTCCATAGGACTAATTCAATTTAATGAAGCATAATTATGTTTAATTCGATAAATTAACTTCATTTTATATAAATTAAATAGGAGTTGGAATTTTCTAAATCTATAAGTGTAAAAAAAATTTAAATTAAAAAAATGATTATTAATTTTCTTTTTCTAGCCCTCCAATCAGCTTTAACACAAAGTAATATCCATTCTTCATAAAATTTATAACAAAAATGCCCAATCCATCTAAGATCATTAAAGCTATTCCAATAAATAGACATAATTGAGAAGTTGAAAAAGCTGCGAGTGTTTGTGAGGGATCTACGGCAGTAAAAACGGTCAGAAGTAGCATAACTACAAAAATAATTACACCAACAATAATGGCAATAATACTAAATAAAAATGCAAATGCAATAACTTTTATTTCTGTTCTATTCTTGTATTTTTCATCAACATCTTTTGCTTTAAATGTCCATTTTAATATTCGTTTTCTTCCTCTTTTAAAAAAGCCATAAGAAAATACGATTATAAAGAAGAGTCCTGCAAAAAGAGCACCGAAAATCATTATGATTATTCCAAGATTTTGAGAGAAAAGCCATTCAGTTATTTTCGTTTCTCCTAATAACCAGTCCACAATTACCCAGATAATACCAGTAATAGTTACTATAACTGCTACAATAAATAAAATATAAAATGCAGTAGCAATATTTCTTTGAGTATCGGTATATTGAGTTTGTTTTGCTTCAGTCATTATATTATCATTTTTTATTTTTTTTATATTATT
>JBHLME010000037.1:0-35234 GCA_048938445.1 Promethearchaeota archaeon
CTTGGCATCCGAGGCTTTCACCCTCGTGACCCGGGTTCGAATCCCGGCGGGAGCACCAATAACCAGAGTACATAAAAATGTGCCTCCGTAGCTCAGTTAGGTAGAGCACCGCCAAGAATGGTGTGCCGAAAGCACCCGGCTAAGATAAGTATATCATACTCTATCTCCGGAAGTTAACCGGGCGGTCGCATGTTCGATTTTCTCCTTGATTTCCAAGGAGAATGAAAACCATGCCGGGGGCGCTAATTCAATTATTACAGATAGCTCTAAAAAAATTATATTATTTAAAAATATTTTTAAAAAAACAAGAACTTCTAATTTTCTTCTTGATCAGCATAATAAATTAGCCATTTTGCCATAGCTTGAAAGGATTCATTAATATTAATATCTTCTTTTGAGGAACAAAAAACACATTGATTACATTTAGCTTTGTCAGCATAATCGTTAGCAACATCATTATCCACTTCATGATCTGCTAAATCCCACTTCATTCCTAAGAGAATAATTGGTATGAATCCCGCTTTTTGCCTAATAATCTTTAACCATTCTGGAACTTCCTTGAAAGTTTCATAGTCAGTAAGGTCAAAACAGATAAATGCACCGCTTGCACCCTTGCAATAATCAGGTAATAACTCCCGAAAACGTTTTTCACCAGCAAAATCCCATAATTGCATTTTAACAGACTCTCCTGTATCAAGAATTTCAGATTTCGTATGAAATCCTGCACCTATAGTCATTTTATAACCTTCTTCGAATTTTCCTGTACAATAGCGAGTAATCATTGCGGTTTTACCAACACCTCCCGCTCCAGCAATGACAACTTTAAAAATCCATGAACTCTGCATTTTAAAATTTACTTCTAATTATATTTTTATTATAATGATAATAATTATTATATCTTGGTTTGGAAATTTATATTTTTTTTTTTAAACAGTAATAAAATAAAAAAGATTTTTATAAGATTTTATTCTATTATTTTTTAGTACTTGAGTTTAAATAATATTTGATCATAATAAGAAAGGTTGTGAATATAGCCTATTAAAGACGACGACATTTGTCCATTATGTAGTTTTCCAAAAGAGCTTTGTATTTGTAATAGTCTAAGTGCAGATGAACAACAAATAATAATATCTAATGATCGAAGAAAATGGGGTCGTATTGTCACGGTCATTACATTTGAGGGTAATTTTGATGCAAATCTTAAAGAAATTTTAACTGAAGCAAAAAGAAAATGTGCTTCGGGCGGAACTGTGAGAGGGAATGAAGTTGAACTTCAAGGTGATCATAAGTTTAAAATTAAAAGATTTTTAGTTGATTTAGGCTTTCCCGAAGAAAACATTACAATTAAAGAGACAATCTAAAAATTAATCCATGTTTTTATATATAAAGGTTTTTTACTGATAATTAAATATTTATTTATCCGGATCATTAAATCATAATTCTATGAAAAACATAAATTATAAAGTATTTTTCAAGGGATGGAATAAAGAAGAGCCTTTAGATTTAGTTTTAACTTTTAAAAAAATTAACTTCAAAAAAAAAGTAAAAATCCCCTTTAGAATTATATCAGATCTCAAGAACTTGAGTGATAAGAATCCAATTATCGTTGTTTTTCAAAATATTGAAGATGTATTAACGATAGGAGATTATCCAAACACAAATGATTATATAAATTATTATGTTATATTATATTCATCAAAATTAGATGGAAAGAAGGAAGGACTTTTAATTGGAAGCGAAAAGAAAGAAAGCGACCTTGTAATATTAGGTCTATGGCCTTTTAACAGCTTTAAAGATGATTTTTCAAAAGAACAAATTTTAGAAATATTCAACTGTTTGATTAATATGACAAATAATTATGAAAGTATTAGCTTGATTTCTTCATGACATCTTTCAATAAGATATAAAGAGAAATTAAATCCCTAGTTCTTTAATGGTTTTATTTAATTCTTCACTTACATTCACTTCTTGAAAATTATTAGCAATTAATTCATAAGAAGAATTAAAGTCGCTGTATTTTGATTTTCCTCGTATTATCAAATCTTTTCCTAAAAGCTCTGCAGATTTATTCTCCAAGAATTTATCAAAATCAGGAGTATCTTTTATCTTCAAGATTGTATTCGTATCATTTCCGATTAATTTCTCAGCAATTTCACCAATGAAAGTTGTTCTTATTGTAGCACTTTCGTCATCAATTATAAGATTAAGAATCATCCTGTGAGTTGTTGTTGTTTTTTCTTCACAAATACAATTACTAATTTTTTTAAAACAATTTTTACAGGCTTCATATAATGTAATATTCTTAATTTCTTTAGCGATAAAGCCCTTAATTTCATAAGTACCCGTTGAATTAATTGAATTAATACTTGTATAATTACCTGAAATTTCATTCCTCGATTTACCAACTCCATTTTCACTACTTTTTACATTATCTAATTTTAAATCAATTAATTCCAAGGAAGAATCATTTAAAAAAGAGATTTCATTTCTATTTGAAAAATTACTATATCTTGTCATGACGTCTTTTAAAAAAATCCCCTTTCCTTTTTTTAAAATTTTTGAAAATTCTTCTGCCTTCTCACGCCATAAAGTCACTCGAATATAGTCAGTTTCATCACTTACAACAAATCCTAATAAAGCTACTACTTCCTCGGTTTTAAGAGTGATGTTTTTTAAATTATCTATTGAGCTCACTATTCCCGTAAAAGAAACATAAGTATTTTTTTCTTTTTGTAATTGTTCTATTTTGTCAACAATTTCACTTTGAAATACATTATCTTTTTTACTCATATTAATAATTGTATTTCGACTTGCATACAAGTCAATTGATTTTTTATCAAGATTATTTAATCTTGGATTTAAACTAGAAATTGAAACGAAATCTCCCATCTTATAATTTTCTATTTTACTGGTATCTTCATTCCAGAAAGTAACTCTTATCGTACCAGTACTATCTGCTAAGACTAAAGAGCTTATCTCACCAGTCTCGCCATTACTTCTTGAGAACTGTTTTATCGGAAATTTTTGTATAATTTTTCCCTCTATCATGATCGATTTTTGATTTAAATTGATATCTTCAATTTTAGCTATCTCATCTTTTATTTTTGGATATTTTTTATAATCTACATCTTCGGGAGCAAGTATTATCTTCCCTAATCTACCAATTTGAACTTCAATTGTATTATTCCTTCCCTCTTTTGCATAACCATTGATAATCTTAACCAATTCATTCTTATTAAAATTTTTTTCATTAAATATATTCACGTGCTCATCCCATAAGACAATTCGAATATCTCCAGTATTATCATGTAATAAAAAAGATCCAACATATCCAATGTTCCCGTCATTTCTTTTAAAAGTGTTGATATTGTAAACGTCCTTGATTCTCCCAATTAACGTAATGTTTTTCATTTTTGAAGTTATATCTGAAATATTTATGTCAATTTCACTTAATAATGACTTATTTTCCTCTTTGACATCAACACCTAGATCTTTTGCTATGATAAATAAGGCACCCTCCTCAGAAATAAGTCCTTTTAGTTCATCCTTTTTTTTCTTTACTAAATCCTCAATTTCTTTTTTATTTAATCCCGTTTTTTCAATTATTTTGCTAATATATAATTCCGTTTTCATAACAATTCACCATCGAAAACCTCATATTTGATTTGATCACAATACTTTAGATATAGTTACTTTAAAAATTATATTAGTTATTAATTAATAATAATAGATCTATTTAAAAAAAAAGAGGCTCCTTTAATTTTAAGAATTATTAAATACTCTTAGAAATTATCCACGATTTAACCAATTATCATACTTTTTCATGATATCATGAATACTTTTAAGGTTATTCCTGTAGTTGATATTCTAAATTCCGAAGCAGTTCATGCAATAAAAGGGAAAAGGACAGAATATAGGCCGTTAAAATCAAATTTATTTAATACAACAAATCCCTATAATATAATTCAAGTACTTAAAGAAATATATTTCTTTAATGAATTTTATCTTGCTGATCTTGATTCTATTTTGAGAAGGAAACCAAATATTGATTTATTATCACAAATATTAGAAACTTTAGATGTAAAAATAATGTTAGATCCTGGGATCATTGATGATAAAGATATTACACTTTTTTCTAATTTAAAATTTAATAATTTAATATTTGGATTAGAAACAATTAAAAATTTCCAAGTTATAGAGAATGCTTTACAAGTTTTTGATTCTAATTCAATTATTTTAAGTATTGATATGTATAAAGGAAAAATCCTCTCAAGAATGAAAGATCTAAGTAAACAACATCCCTTAGAGATTATGAAAAGGGTAGAAAACTTGGGTATTAAAAATTACATTCTTTTAGATTTATATAGAGTGGGTCAAAAAATTGGTAAAGTACCCCAATTGTATTTGGATATAAGGCAAAAATTTGATGGAAACTTCATTGTAGGTGGAGGAATTAAAGATCTTGGTGAGATCATATCATATAAAAATTATAACTTTTCAGGAGTTTTAATTGCAACAGCTTTATATGATGGTACTATCAAAATGGAAGAATTAAAAAGATTAAATATTCTATAGGATTCACTCGTAATAAATCATTCCTGTACTCGAAACATTTAATGCTTTTTTACATACTGGACAAGAATGTTTCATTTTTATCCAGTCCACAAGATGATCTTTATGTGCTTTAGATTCACATATTGGACATCCCGCCCATTCATCAAAAATCTCGATGGGTTTACCACACACGGAACATTTAGCTTTAGATTCGGTAGAAATTTTTATCATTTCTTTTTTTAAATCAAATAACACGGTTTCCGTGTTTTCTGGCGAAGGATTAACCTGTTTTAGTTCAGACTTAGTATCAATACAGAAAATAGTTCCTTGACTATCATCTTTTTTATTTCCAATCCAAACAATCTTTCCATTAAGATATCTAGTACCTTGTCGTTCTAATACTAATTCTAATTTACGATCTTCTAAAACATATGTCTGTATTACTTTTGTATAACTAATTGGATAATGTGATTCTATTTTTTTTATGAGTTCATTAGGATCTTTAAAAACATCTTCAGTTATATCTACTTTTGTAATTTCTTTAGGTGACATTATATCATCATGCTTTTTTTCTAATACTAATAAAAACGATATAATTTAAATCTTTATAAAATGATTTTTAATAAATAAATACAAAATTAATCTCAATTTAATTATAATACGATATTATTACTCTATTTCATAATAGTTTTTTTATAATCATTATTTTATATTCATGAATAAAAATGCTTGATAATAAAATTAGACTTTTAGTAAGCCCTAGGAATATAGAAGAAGCCAAACTATTAGTAAATGCACCGCATGTGGATTATATAGATTGTAAAAATCCTCTAGAGGGGTCTCTCGGAGCAAATTTTCCCTGGATAATTAAAGGGATGAAAGCTTTAATTCCAAAAAATAGCCATCAATTTTTAAGTGCAACAATTGGAGATTTTCCTTATTTGCCAGGTTCCGCTTCTTTAGCTGCTTTAGGTGCTGCTTGTTCTGGTGCAGATATTATCAAAGTTGGATTGAAAGGACCAAGAAATGAGGAGCAAGGTATACATTTAATGAAAAATGTAGTAAAATCCGTAAAAGAGTATAACAAAAAAATCCAAGTAGTTGCGGCAGGTTATGCTGATAATGTTCGAATGGGATCATCACCCGGATATCTTGAAATCCCTAAAATAGCAGCCAAATCAGGAGCAGATATCGCAATGCTTGATACATATATTAAAGATGGCAAGGGTTTATTTGATTTTTTAAATGAGGAAGAATTAATGAGTTTTACAGATCAAGCACGAGAATTAAACATTAAAGTTGCTTTAGCCGGTAATTTGATGGAGCAAGATTTAGAAAAGATAAAGAAAATTAAACCAGATATAATTGGTGTCAGGAGTATAGTATGTGAAAATTATGACAGAACTAAATCAATAAAACTAAAATTGATTGAAAACTTACAGATTGAATTATTTGGATAAGTAATAAAACATGGATATAAAAAACATTAATGGCTCTGAAATTGAGATTAAAATTGCTAAAAATGAAAGCATATATGATTTTAACTTATGTGCTAGTGACTTTATTGAATTTATTGATAATTTTGAAGAATTATTTTTAAATAAAAAATTGTTTATTCTCACTGCGTATTATCAAAAAACATTAGTTGGAATTGTGGTTGCAGAAGATAAAACCAAAAAAGTCGATTCTATTGAGAAAATCGTACCAATAATGATCTTGCATCTAATATATGTTAATCCAAATTATAGAAATAGAAAAATTGGACAAAATTTATTAGTACATTTTATAACTATTCAAAAAAAGAATGGTATCGCTGCGATTCACTCTATTCTACCTCAAAAACATGTGATTGGTATAAATTTTCTTGAAAAAAATGATTTTTATCAAAAAGAAAGGAAAGGAAATAAAATTTTACTAGAATTAAAATTATGGAATGATTATGGCATAGGAGATTGTCATATAATAGGCGATAATATAAATGATTTGTTAAGTTAGAGGGAATCTCTTTTCTTATTATTAGATGAATCTCCACTTTCAAAAAATCAGAATAATAAAACTTATTTTAGAAAGAAGGATGTTATTATTTTATGTCAACTAAACAAATTGGCTTGATTGGAATTGGTAACATGGGTACTGCTTTATTAACTGGTGTTTTGAATTCAGAAATTGAGAAAAATGACAAAATAATCATTTATGATGTTAACCAAAAATTATTGGATGAGAAAGCAAAGGAATTTAACGTGGGTAAAGCTAAAAATAATGCTGAATTAGTTAAAGAATCCAAATATATTATACTAGCTATAAAACCACAAGTAATTGGAAGTGTATTGGAAGAAATTGCTCCTTTGATTAACGAAAATCATGTAGTTATATCTATTGCTGCAGGTGTTACCATAAAGAACATTCAAAAAATCATTGGAAAAAACGTGGGTATAACTAGGGTAATGCCAAATACTCCTGCTTTAGTTGGTGAAGGCGCTTCTGTGATTGCTACTAATGGATTTATAAAAAATAACGATTTGGAATATGTTAAAAATATTTTTACCGCAGTAGGGATTGTTTTTGTCATGGATGAAAAATATATGGATGCAGTAACTGGATTGTCTGGAAGTGGTCCTGCATATATTTTTATTATCATTGAAGCTTTATCAGATGGAGGTGTAAAAATGGGTTTACCTCGTGATATCGCATTAAAACTTGCAGCTCAGACAGTATTAGGATCCGCTAAGATGTATTTAAAAACCGAAAAACATCCAGGAACATTGAAGGACATGGTGACTTCTCCTGGAGGCACTACAATTGCCGCACTCCATGAATTAGAGAAAGGAAAATTGAGATCAACTTTAATAAGCGCTGTTGAAACTGCTACTCTAAAATCAAAATCACTAAATTAAATAAAATAATAGTAATACTTTAATTAGGAGGAAAATAATGGGAGAAAAGATTGTAATAAAAATTGGAGGTTCTCTGTTATTTAAAGATGATAATACAATTGATGTGGAAAAAATCACAGAAGTGTGTAAAGTACTCCAAAATAGAAAAAAATTTGAATCAATTGTTATTATATGTGGAGGAGGTATAATTGCCAGAGATTACATTAATGTAGTCAGAGAATTTAGTGATAATGAAGCTTTATGCGATATAATGGGAATTGAAGTATCAAGAATTAATTCAAAATTATTTATATCAAATTTAGGAGATGAAGCTTATCCTCAAGTTCCAAAAACTATAGAAGAGCTTTCTAAAGCAATGTTATTTAAAAAAATTATTATAATGGGAGGATTACAACCTGGGCAGTCTACAACATCTGTAGCAATTGAGGTTGCTGAATATATAAAAGCAAATAAAATCGTCATTCTTACGAATGTAGACGGTATTTATGATAAAGATCCTAAGAAATTCAAGGATGCGAAATTATTTAAAAACATTACTTATGACCAATTACAAGAATTAATTTTAAATTCTTCTGGAAATAATCAAGCTGCTGCTGGAGAATATAGAATTTTTGATACGGTTTCATTACAAATATTGAAACGATGTAATATTCCTCTTTTTTTAATGAATGGGAAGGATTTAACTGGATTTAAAAAGGTTTATGAGGGACAACAACACACAATTGGGACCCAGATTTCAAACTAGTACGAGTCAATAAACTATTTTTATTATTACAGATTTAATATATCAAAATATAATCGAGTAAACTTGTAAAAAAAAATGTCTCAATCTTCATGGAAAGATCAAATCAAACAAAAATGGGGTCCTCACCTTCATTGTCCAATATGTGGAAAAGCAATGCCATCAGATAAAAAACTTTGCAGCCAAGCATGTAGAGATAATTATATAACTGCTGAAAAAAAACAAAAAAAGAAAGGTAGGTATCAAATGATTTTTCTCGTAGTAATGATGGTAGTAATGTTTATAGTCATGATATTTTTGCCAATGCTTGGTGGTTAAGGAGGAAAAGCAGAGATAACCAAGCCAGGTCAAAGTACTAATGAACATATCAATGTTATGAATTAGTACGGCTATCGGTGTCGGACTCAAGATCTTCTTTTTAAAAAAAATAAGACATCCGATCTCATAGGAGTACGGGGGTTCAAATCCCTCTCTCTGCATCTCTTATAAGATAAATCATCTCTAATTTTGATTTTTATCTTTTATGACCTCATCTAAGATAGTGTTTAAAAATTGCGATAAGGGTTTTGCGATCTCATCTTCTTCATTAATATTTTTAAGAAAAAGGAGTGATAATACAGGGGCCTTAAGCATATTTGATGCCTTTTCGGCAATTATTTTACTTAATAATTTTTCTTTCATACCAAATAGGTTATATGATGCAGATGTTGAATTTAATCCTTCTATTGTTGGAGGACTGCTCAAGGTAACGTTCCCAATACCCATATTCTCTTGATCAGAAATAAGTAAGAGATAAGATTTATACATTTGAAAAAGTGATAAATAAATTATATGGTTATCATATGAAAAATTCTTTTTTTTTAATAGAATCATTTTTTTTTAAACATTATTATATATATAATATTTTATTACAACTTGGATTCTTTAATAGCTTCTTCTACCTCATAATCTTCATGTACTATTAAATATAAAGCTCTAACAACTTTAGAGGGATTATCTGCCTGAAATACATTTCTTCCATAGGCAACTCCAGCACCTCCTACTTCAAGAGATTGTTTAGTTATTTCCAAAATCCCTCTTATACCCGCTTTTTCTCCTCCTGCGATTATTACTGGTGCCATACATCCTTCAACGACTTCTTTAAAAGAATCCGGATCTCCTGTCCAATTAGTTTTAACAATATCAACACCTAATTCTGCAGCAACACGTGCTGCTATTTTGACCACTTCTACATCATACTCATCTTTAATATTTTCTCCCCGTGGATACATCATTGCTAGTAATGGCATCCCATATTCCCTGCATTCTCGCGATACGGTACCTAAGGTTTCAAGCATTTCCGGATCTGATTTTGTACCTATATTTATATGCAAGGAAACGCCATCTGCTCCTAGTTTAACAGCCTCTAACACGGTATTGACCAAGACTTTATAGTTTGATTCAGGACTTAATGATGTTGAACCAGATAAGTGTATGATTAATCCTATATCTGGGCCATAACCCCTGTGAGCATAGAGGGGAATTCCAATATGGCCCAATACAGCATTAGCCCCTCCTAGAGCAATCTTATTTACTATTTCCCCCAAATCTTTATCTATGCCCTTAATAGGACCGACAGTTAAACCATGATCCATCGGAACGATAATGGTCCTTTTATTTTCCCGGTTTATTATTCTCTCTAATCTAATTTGTTTCCCTATATAGCCCGAAATATATATACACCTCTTTAGTAAATACTTTTACTTCTATTCTTATTTTCAATTTTATTAATTTTAATGTTTCTTTGATTTTCATTATACCAATTCATGAAGGAAAATATCCAGGAAATTCAAGACCCATCGTTTCTGGAAAATTACACATAAGATTCATACATTGAATAGCATTGCCTGCTGTTCCTTTGACCAAATTATCAAGTGCACTTACGACTACTATTCGATTTATATTATCATCTAATTGAAATCCAACATCAACAAAGTTGGTTCCAATTATTATTTTAGGATCTGGCAATCGATATATTCCTGTTTTTTGATTTATTAACCGCGTGAAAGGTTCGTCCTTAAAAGCGGTTCTATATGCTTTAAAAATTATTTTTTCATCAATATTCTTTGATTCATCATAGAAAAGATGTGAAGTTGATAAAATTCCTCTTACAAGATTGACACCATGAGCAGAAAATCCAACTTTAACTTCATTGCCTTTATTCAATAATGTTAATTCTTGCTCAATTTCAGCAATGTGTCTATGTCCTGTCAATTTATATGGACGAATGCTATTTGCCCTAATAGGATGATGTGAAGCTTCGTTATGGCTAGCACCTGAACCTGAGGATCCTGTCTTGGAATCAATAATTATATTATTTACTTGAACTAATCCTTCTTTAATTAAGGGATATAATCCATAAATAGCACAAGCCGCTTGACAGCCTGCAACTGCGATTAAATTAGCTTTTTTTATTTCCTCCCTATGTAATTCTGGGATTCCGTATACTGCTTTATCAAGAAAAGCTGGGTTAACATGTTCTTTTTTATAATACTTTTTATATATCTCCTTATTTTTTATTCTAAAATCAGCACTCAGATCAATTACTTTTAATCCTACTTCGAGTAATTCTGGGACCATATCTTGTGAAACTTTATGTGGAACGGCTAAAAAAACAATATCGCATTTTTCTTTCGCTTTTTCAGTACTGAATTCTTCAAATTTAAGTTTAGAGATATTTCGAAAATTAGGATAAACAGAATGAAAATACTTTGTAATTAATTTGCGAGAAGTTACATAGTTTAAATTTACATTAGGATGAAAACTTAATAACCTTACAGCTTCTCCTCCCGCATAACCAGTTGCTGCTATGACTCCTACATTCAATTCCATACAATTCAAAAATTTAAATAAAATTATAAAGTTATCTATAAAAAATTAAGTTAAAATTATAGGAAAAAATATTTATCACTAATTTTATCACATTTTTTATACCTTACCTTACCTTAAATTAAAGAGAATCCTTTGATTTATCAGCTTGAATGAAGAAAGTTTTTGGGAATTTCATTGGAAAAATAATAAATAATAGATTAATACTTACTATTATTATCAAACAGATAAATACAAGAAACAGAGTAAAGTCATTATTCAATAAATGAATAAATGTTAGATCTAGCATAAATATAATGCTAATTGCAGCAATAAGACAATTAAGTATCGCTAATTTCCACAAGGTTAACCGTGTAGACAACTTTTTTTGAAGTTCAATAGATATATCATAACCTTTTAATTGTTCGTAATTTTTAGTTAATTTTATCTTAAAAGATGAAAGATTTTTTCTCCTCTTTTCAATAAAAGACCTTGGTAATCTATTTAATATTTCCTTTTTAATCTGTGCAATTTTTAAATTATCTGTCTTTTTTATATCTAAATCAGTTATGAGGTTAAAAGACATACCTTTAAACTTTTCATCGATTATCTTCTCAACTTCTTTTGCGGTTATTTCATCCATCTCAATTGCGTTTGTTCCTTTCCAGATATAACCCGCGATACCGTCAATGATAAATACGATGTCCTCTTGAAATAATTTATTAGATAGGAGTAATCCATTATTTTTTATTTTATAAAATTCCATTTATCTTTACTCCAATTTAAGTTATAATGTGTATTATTCGGATAAACATGTAATTAAATTTTACTAATTAGAACAAGAATATTTATCTTATCTAATAAAGATATAAAATCTCATGTTAATTTAATCCAAGTTTTAAAAAACCAAAAATATAATTAGAAAATTTAGACTCCAAAAATCTGTCGTAATTCGCTATATACTTGTGCTAGTGCTGAAATTATTTGAGCATTATTTTGATCTATATAATATTTGATATATCCTGCAAGGCCTTCACTGTCTTTTATCCAATCTAAAAAAGCTTGAATTTCTCCCTTTAATTGAGGATCCAAACTGCCACTACTTACAGAAGATCCTCCTGTTGAAGCTGAACCGCCCATCTGTTGGGCTTTTTGTCCTAATTGAGCAGTATCCTCCAAATATGTTCCTTTAGTACTCATGTCTCCTATTGTTCTTTGAACGTCCATTTGTGCACCTAATAAATTTCCATCTGGTTCTAAGTAGGCAATTAATCTTCTTTCTTCATCTTTTGCGCCAACTATGTGTCCTTCTCCCCGAATTGACGTTGCAGTAAATCCTTCTGGGGTTTGTGCAAGCATTGAATATTTTACTCCAGAAATCATGATAAATTGAGCATTTAAAGAATTCCAACTAGACATGACTCTTCCAATATCAGGGGTAATGTCCCAGTTATCAGTAGAGTAAATAATATTGTTTCTAGGATCAATAACAGCTGCAGCAATAATGCTAGGATCTCGCTGCATCAAATTATATACCGCAGTTTCAGGATCTATACCAGGCATATTCTTACCTCATAAAAGTAATTATTATATTTTTTTATATTTTAATAACAAGATAACAACAATCTAATATTAATATAATTATAATAATCTTATAAAAAATTTTTTAATACTCAAAATATATATAGCTTTAATTTAAAATGAATCACTTTTTCTCTCTTTAACAGTAATTCTACCAAATTTTGGTCTATTTTTAAAAGGTTTTCTATTAATAATTCCTTGATTTTGTAAATAATGTTTAGATTCAAAAAAGAACTCGTGAAGATTATCACTCTTTTTTACTTGTTTTAAATGTTCTAATACACCACCTTCGGATTTAAACAATTTCCCACATGCGGGACAACTTGGTGATGCCTTTATTAAGATTTTATTCGGACTTTTAACTATAACAGGATATTTTTTCTTCTTATTTTTAGCTGTAATCCCCCGACAATAATGTTTTATCAATTTTCCATAAGGGGGATAATTAAAAAACAATTTACTCCCATGAGTACATTCCCAATATAATACTTCCGACCCACATTTCCTACAATTAGTTTTAAAAGAACGTAGATAGCAATGTTTTCCGTGTATTCTATAATTATGTCGCATCAAATAAATTATTAAATTCATTCTATTAAAATTTTTCCTTATAATTTGAAAAAAAATAAAAAAATTATGCATTTTTTATTAATAGACAAATCTTTAAAACGCAAACATTTAAAAATGCTATTTTAATAATAGAAATTAAAGAACAGTAGTTTTATCTATAACTATGTAAAAATGTCTCAAAATGATTTAAGTTATTGCATTGAATGTGGAAATGAAAATTTAATTCATGATGAATCACGCGCCGAGCTGATTTGTGATGTATGTGGCTTAGTATTAAACCAAAAAATCATTGATTCTGGTCCAGAATGGCGAGCATTTTCTTCTGAAGAAGTTAATCGTAAAGTACGTGTTGGTGCTCCATCAACTCTAACACTACATGATAAAGGATTAAGTACTATGATTGGTTGGAAAAATAAAGATGCTTTTGGGAAAAATATTAGTCCAAAAATGAAAGCCGAAGTTTATCGGTTAAGAAAATGGAATGTAAGAACAAGAACAAATAAATCGATTGATAGGAATTTAGCATATGCTATGAATGAATTAGATCGCTTCTCTTCTCAAATGAATATTTCTAAAGATATTAAAGAATCTGCGGCTTATATTTACAGAAAAATGGCAAATAAAAATCTTATTAGAGGGCGATCAATAGAAGCGATGTTAACAGCATCAATTTATCTTTCTTGCAGGCTTAATCACGTTCCTAAAACATTAGATGATTTTTTAGAGTTTGCATCTGTAGATAAAAAAAAAATCGCTCGATGTTATAGATTGATATTACAAGAACTAAAAATGACTATTAAGGTATCATCTCCAACTAATTTTGTACCAAGATTTTGTGCTGAATTAAACTTATCTGGAAGAACTCAAAATCGAGCAGCTCTGATCTTAGAATTAGCAAAAAAGTCAAGAATTACTGCAGGAAAAGCTCCAACAGGATTAGCTGGAGCGGCATTGTATGTTGCAGCCATCCAAGAAGGAGAAAGAAGAACACAAAAAGAAATTTCCATAGCAGCGGGAGTAACGGAAGCCACCATTCGAAATCGATATAAAGAACTAATGAAGAATTTAAATTTTCAATTAAACATTTGAAAATAACTATTATATTTAGAATAAAAAAAAGTTACTTACCTTAACGAACTTTTAAGCGCTTAATTATTTCAGGTCGTTTTTTATATAGGATTCTAAATCCACAGTGGCTACATTTAATGCCTGGAAGGGCATTTAATTCCTTTTTAGATACTTCTTTTCCACAACTTTTTCTCGCGCATACATAGCTCATAATATCTAATAAATATAACATCGTTAAAATATTTTATCTAAAAATAAGAGATAAATAAAGTAAAATTAAATATATAATGATTTTCTTTTATCTTCTGCATCAGAAGAAACTAGTTGAAAAGTATCAAGGTCTTTTTCTAGCTGATCTCTTTTGGTTTGAAGACTTTTTGTAATACTATCTAAATTATCAAGAGAATATTTTTTCTTGATAGGCAATGCAAACGATTTTTTAAGCATCTCTAGTAAAGTTATGGATGCTCTTAAATCAGTAATGTCTTCATTAATCATGGCAACATTATCAGTTTCAGCAAGAAAAACAATTCCTTCAATCCCAAATCTTGCTTTTGCTAGCGTTGGTATGAGTCCATTAGCACCGATTATTACACCTTTTTGAATTTTTTCACAATTTTCATTTAAAATGAATTTTTCTAACATTTCTCTATTGGTTGAACTAGTAAAAATTTTTGGTATTTTTGAAATCATTTTCCTAGTTGATACTGGATATGCTCCAAGTGCAATAACCAATGTTATTCCAAGTTCTTTAAGAATTGAAGTTATGAAAAAAGATATTCTATATATTCCTTTAGGGGTTAATGATTGAGCATCAGCAGTTATTAAAACTATATCTTTCAATTGGTCGGGATCTTTCCAAATTAATATCTCAGCTTTAGGTGCGGAAAGAATGCTATCATCCACGATAGCTCCTGCGGGATAGTCATCAAATATAATATCCATGTAGCTCTTGGCATTAAGTTGACCTATTAGCGAATCTAAAGCAAATTTTCCAACATCTGCAATGCCAGGCATTCCTAATATGCAAATGGGATTAATAAAATCGGTTTTATTAAAATCGGTGTGTTTTATTATTCTAATCCCATCATCATCATCTATCATTTTTCTAGTACGAATTATGTAAGTAAGTTATTATTATGATGATTTTTTTTTCTTCTTTTATAATCATGTATTATCCCCGTGAGAGTGCTATAACAGTAATTTATACACGAATACACGGATAACACTTTTTACCAATTATTTATTCTATTAACCATAATTTTAAGTATATTGATAATCATATCATCTTTAAATTTTCTAATGATTATAAATGGATGACTTAAAGTATGGATGTCTAAAATGTGGTACATGTTGTCATGAAATTCCCGGTTCTCCTGGTGCAAAACGAATACCCTTATATCCAGAAGAAGTAGATCGATTAATAGAAATTGCAAAAGAGAGAGGAATTGAATTTGCAGTAAGAGAGGATTTAGTGTTTCCTGACGAGATGAATAAAAAAATTCTAATTTTAACTTATCGCATCATTCTTAAACCTCTTGGACATTGTCCCTTTTTTAATTCAAATGAAGGTTGTTCTATTCACGATAAAAAACCATTTGCATGTAAAGCTTATCCCTTGTCTTTAAAAAGCTTAGATGCATTTAAGTTTGAAATAACTATTGATCCTCTATGCAATTTTGTAATTTTTAATTATGATGCTTTAAAGGACATCAAAATTGATGATTTAAAATCGATTTTTTTTGATGAATATCCTAAAGCTGAAAAATTCTTTCGAAAAAATAAAAAATTACAATTTAAAATTAAAAAACTTGAAGCGGAAAAAAAAATTAAGATTACTCGTAGTATTTCTTTAGAAGATTTTAATAAAGCTTTAGAAACATGGGAAAGGGATGAAATAAGAGCAGAACTTAAACAAGATTAAATTTAAGGTGATTAAAATTAATTCGTTCATATCACTCCTTTCAGGTGGTTTAGATAGTCCAGTGGCTCTCTATTTAATGGCAAAAAGAGGCTTAAAACCAATTTGTTTGTCGTTTTTAACATCCGATGATAGTTCCCATTCAATGAAGAATAAAATTATCAATATTCTCCAAGGTCTAACACTCCATACTGATTATAAATTAAAAGTTTATTTCATTGATCATGATTATAGTTTATCAAATTATATACAAAAATGTGACCGAAAACTCACATGTGTATTATGTAAAAGGTTAATGTTAAGAATTGCAAAAGAGATTGGGAAGAAAGAAGGAACCAATCTTATTGTAACAGGAGACATTTTAGGTGAGCAAGCAAGTCAAACCCTTGACAACTTATATGCTTATAATGACATTATTAATGATCATGTTATATTAAGGCCTTTAATTGGATTTAATAAAGAAGATGTCATTAAAATTAACAAAAAACTAGGATTATATGACATAATTTCTCAAAAATCTGCTGGTTGTCAATATAATCCCCAATATCCTGAAACACATGCAAAAAAAAATGAGATCTTTGATGGAGAGTCTAAAATTAACATTGAGTCTTTAATTAAAAAAGCATTAGATAGAGCTATTATATTAGAAATATAATTTCAAATCCTCGATATAATTATAAAATTCTTTATCTTTCAATTCAACTATATTGTAGTTGTCTAATGCTTCACATATTGTTTGTGCTAAAATATGCTTGCAAAATTGACGTTTTTTTTCAATTACAACTCTTTTATAGAAATCCCAACAAGAACAATATAATTTTGGATAAATTAAGTAAATTTTTTTATTATCTTTTTTAGTAGGAACAGTCCATATATTTTTTTTTGAAGGATAAAACGTATATTTAGAAAAACCTCGCTCTATTACCTCTAAAACGTCATTTATTCTTTCTGAAAATAAAGAATCCAAGTACTTTATTAATTCATCGTCGAGGAATCCTTTATCTTTCACTTTATTATATATTGTTAATAATAAATCTTTTGACATATGTTTCTTATATATAATTAAATTGGATATATAAAAAGAATTTGATTTATGACTTGAAATATAATATCTTATATCTACCAACGCGATATTTTCCTTCAATTTCAGGAGCAGAATTTTATCTACAAAGAATGGCAGAAATATTAACACGAGATTATGATTATAATATAGATATATTCACTTCAAATGCTATAGATTTTAGGGCTCTCAGAGATCCTAAAGGAAAAACAATCAACGTTAACGATATATATTATAATAATGTGAATAATTTAGAAATAAACAGGACTTCAATTAATTATAATATTTCAGATGAAGATAAACTAAAATATCTCAAGCAATTTGATGAATTTAAATCATTAAAATTATCAGATGACCTCCTCATGGAAATTTTTAATAATGGACCCTATCTGCCAAATTTAATCGACTTTTTTTTAAATTCATCAAAAAAAAAGTATCACCTCATTCATACAACTTTTTTTCCATATTTTAATTTAGTAATTAGCCTATTAATTGGAAAAAAATTAAACATCCCGGTAATAGTGACCCCATTTTATCATTTTTCAAATCCAAGGTACATAAATTCAATAATTTCGGGACTTTTAAGAAAATTTGATCTTATAATTGCATGTACAAATAAGGAGAAAGAGGTTTTAACGAAGGAACTAGGAATTCAAGGTGAAAAAATCGTTGTAATTCCGATGGGTGTAGATTACGAGAAATTTATGGTATCTAAAGCAGCAAAAAAAAATATCTATAGTTTTAAAGCAAATTATTTCAATAAAAAAGAGAAAAACCATAAAATGGTCTTGTTCTGCGGATATAAGAATTATGAAAAAGGGGCGCTTTCATTGCTTAATGCAATACCAAGCATCTTAGAAAAAAAAAGAAAAACCAATTTTGTATTTATCGGACCCGCTACAATGGCATATAATAGGGAACTTTCAAAAATAAAAAAACATACCCCTGCTAGAATTATAAACCTTACCCCAGATAATTTAAATGGCTATTATGACAAAAAAAAAATTTCAGCATTTAAAGAAACAGATATTTTTGTCATGCCTAGTAGATCAGATGCTTTTGGAATTGCCTTTTTAGAAGCTTGGGCTTCAGGAAAACCGGTTATAGGCGCAGATATAGGTGCTATATCTGAAGTGATAATGAATAATGAAGATGGCTTATTAGTAGAATTTGACAATCCTTTAGAATTAGCTAAAAAAATAATTTACTTATTGAAAAATAAGTCTATTAGAAAAAGATTTGGTACTACTGGAAGAGAAAAAGTAAAAAACAAATTCACATGGACAATAATAGCTAAAAGGACTCATGAAATTTATCAAGATATAATAAATAACAAGCTTAAATGATTGAATCATGAAAATACTTGCTGGGAATAAATATTTAATAAAGGATGATAAAACTCTTACAATTGATAAAATCCCTATTTTCGATTTTTTAAGAAAATCAGATACGCCAATGATGATATTTCTGGAAGATAAAATAAGAGATAATATTAAATCATTCATTGAAGTATTTAATTCAGTATTTTCTAATTTTGAATGTTTTTATTCTTTTAAAGCTAATTTTCTTCCAGAGATCTGTGAAATTGTGAGATCAGAAAATATTGGTGCGGAAGTAGTTGGATTACCCGAACTCAATTTAGCCTTAAAAGTAGGCTTTCCTCCGAATAATATATTGGTTGGAGGTCCATATATCCCGAATGATCTTATAAAGAAGAGTATTGAAAATGAGATAAAAGAAATAATTATCTATAACTTGAATGTATTGGAAAAAATTAATGAATGTGCTAAAACTCATGGTATTATTCAAGATATTTGCCTTAGAGTTAATTCGACAAAATATAATAGTAAATTAGGTGTCAATTTAAATGAAAGTAATATTATAAAGCTCATTAGAATAATAAAAAGCTGTAAAAACATCAATTTCAAAACAATCTTGTCTCACTTTAGCACTCAAATGAATAATTTAGATCGATTTAGAATAAACGTGGATTCTATTATTAAAAATCTAACTATATTGAAAAATAATGAGATTAATATTGAAAATATAAATCTTGGGGGGGGATTTCCTGAAGCAACCGTGATGAATCAAACTCAATTAGAGAAGATTGCTATTGGGATAAAAAAAAAACTTAAAGAAGCAAATATATTGCATGAAAAGATATACTTTGAACCGGGACGATACTTTATTGGTGATGCTGGAATATTTTTATCAAAAATTGTCAATGTAGATGATGAACGATGGGTTTTTTTGAACATTGGGAATCATATCTGCCCTAAATTTGCTAAATGTTCTTTACGCTTTTATAACGTATCTCAAATTGATCAACCACATAAATTTGAGACTTCTTTTGCGGGGATAGTTCCTACAGATCAAGATGTATTGGCAAAAAATTATTTCTTCACAAAAGAATTAAAAGAAGGAGATCTTGTATTAGTTTCAAATGTAGGGGCTTATTGTATAACTTTTTCAAATCGTTTTCCATATTCACTACCTAATATTTATCTTGTAAGAAAAGAAAAAATTAAGCAAATATATAATAATGCTAGTGGTTATGATTTGTCATTAAAATAGCTTATTTAATTGTTATTTACATTTTCTATAAATAATTATCCAATATTACACTAATATCACATCTATTTTTTTACATTCTTATTTATTTTTTACGTAGTCATTTTTTAGTTAAATTAATTTTTAAATCACGTGTTTCAAATGGAAAGAATACTTAGAGAAGCAAGAAAAAGAGAATTAAAACACCCAAATTACAACGCTATAGGTTATGCAAATATTAAAATAATAGGTTGTGGAGGTGCAGGAAATAATACCATAAATAGATTGATGAAAATTGGAATTATGGGTGCACAATGCATTGCTTTAAATACTGATCATCAACATCTTGAAATGGTTGAGGCTCATAAAAAAATCTTGATTGGAAAAAATTTAACAAGAGGATTAGGTGCTGGAGGGAATCCGGAAATAGGTCGGGCCGCTGCAGAGGAATCTAGAGAAGAATTAAAGAGTATCTTAAGAGAATCTGATCTAGTTTTCATAACCTGTGGTGAGGGTGGGGGAACAGGAACAGGTAGTGCTCCAATTGTAGCTGAAATAGCGAAATTAGAGGGGGCTATAGTTGTTGGAGTAGTGACTCTCCCTTTCAATACGGAAGTCGGGCGAATTGATATTGCACAAAGAGGTTTGGAAAATTTAAAACAATTTGTTGACACATTGGTGGTAATTGATAATAATCGGTTGCTTGATATTGCTCCGGATTTGCCAATTTTAGAAGCTTTTAGTGTAGCTGATGAGGTGTTGTCAACGATGGTTAAAGGAATAACTGAAACTATTTCTTTACCATCCTTGATAAATCTGGATTTTGCCGATGTTCGAACCATTTTGGGCACGGGAGGTGTGGCAATCGTTGGAATTGGTGAATCGAATGGAAATGAAAATAGAGTAGAAGAAGCTATAAGAGATGCATTAAACACGCCTCTTTTAGATGTTAGTATCGAAGGAGCAAAAGGCGCTCTAATACATGTTTGCGGTGGTAATGATATGACCTTATCAGAGGCCAATTCTGTTGCAAATAAAATTTATGAAAAAATGGATGTTAATGATTCAATGGTTATTTGGGGCGCTAGAGTTTCAGAAGAATTCGACGGATTTTTACGCGTAATGCTTTTAATAACAGGAATTCACTCCCCCCAAATATTTGGTAAAACTCAATCAATAAATCAAGTAAATAACAGTTCAAATATACCTAGACAAAAACTAAATCTTTCTGATGATCTTTTTGATATTGGAGAAATTTAAAAATAGTTTACATAAAATATCTATGTTTTTATTTATCTTTAAAAATTAATTCATATGGAAAATAAATATCAAGATGATATTCAAAAAGAAATCAATTTAATTTTGGAGAGAATTCGCTCATGGAAAAACTTATTTTTCATTGCTAGTGAATACTATTTTGATGGATGGTCAATTATTCTTAAAGAAAAAAATGCTTATCCTCGAAGAATCGTAATTTTTAAATCTTACTTAACAAATTCATATTCGATTAAAAGTTTTGAAATTCATTTCGATACAAATCATAAGGAAAAACATGAAGAACTCTATTTCGTTGATAAGATTAGAACACCAGAGGAGGTTTTAAGGGAGATAAAAGAAATCATTTATGGAAAAGATTTGTTTAAATGTATTAAAAAAGAGATGATTCAAAAATTATCTTAATTTTTTAAAACTCTGGTTTGTATAGCTGTTTAAATTCTTCTTTCTTTTTTTCGTTATATTTATTATCTAAATACTTTAATACCGTGTGATGGGGCATTCCATTAATTAACATACTAATTGCTTTTCGACCAACTTGTAAATTTTCGTAATTCCCGATAATTGCCACGTTCTTTCCATAAACTGAAATAAGACATTCTGAATATCTTTCAATTGATTTACGCATTTCTCCATTTCTTCCTATTATTCTCCCCTTAATCCTCTTTATTCGATTTTCGGATTTACCTAATATTATCATGAGATTAAATATTTCAAGATCATGGTCTTCATCCAACAGTAACATTGCTTTTTGAGGATTAAAACCTCTATTAATTGCTGAAATAATTTTTTGTGCTGTAAGCACGTTCAAAGGATTATAATTAGCATCATTTAAGCTTGGAATAACTTCACAATCACCTGTTTTGCTATTTAGATCTATTTTTACTCCAAGTTTCTTCTCAATTTCTTCTTTGGTTTGCCCATTTTTTCCAATTACAACAGCTATCCTAGCTTTTTGAATTTTAAACAATACTATTCTTTCTCTTTTTACAATTTGTACTATTTTAATTTCTTTTTTTATTAAAATATTTAATTATTTGTCTTTTATCTCTTTTTTCAATAGTTAATAACTTCATAATAAAATGATTCAGGATCAAGGTTTTTAAGTCCAAATTTAAAGAAAAAATTATATATATTTTTTATATCTCTTACCAAGTATATTTCTGCTTTGGGATGCTGAATTGAAACAGCCTGAGATATATCAATCATGACGGGTTTTTGATTGTGATATAAAATATTAAATTCACTTAAATCTCCATGAACCAAATTCGCTTTTTGATAAAGTGTTTTTATAAAAAATGAGATTTGTTCTAAAACGGAAGATGGATCTTTAATATTTTTAATATCCTTTAATTTTGGAGCAGGAATTGCCCCAAATCCTATATACTCCATTATAAGAATATTATTCTTTATATATATAGGTTCAGGTACTCTTAATCCGGCCTTGTATGCTCTTTTAAGATTTTTAAATTCTTTACTTGCCCATAAAAATATAATTTTAGAAATATTGTGTGGAATTTTCTTAAATCTTGGATCTCCAATAATATAATTTCTCATCCACTTAGAAGTATTACTATCAATCTTATATATTTTTATGGCTACTTCTCTTCCATTTCTATCATATGCAAGATAAACATTTGCTTCTTTTCCGGCTGAAATTACACCTTTAATACTTTCTAGAGGGCCATTTCTTAATAGTTTATTTAATTGGAATATGGTCCGTTCATCAAAAACAGATTCTATAGTAGCACGTTTTTTGGATTCATCAATTTTTCTAATACGTTTATTATCAATACTTCTTTTTTGTAAATCATCTATGCTAGAACTCAATTTATCCTCAATACGATTATCAAATAACTCCTCATCGTCATCTACTCCCATATCTAGATTTGAACTATTATTTTTATGTCCCAATTAAAGATCCTCTTGTTGATTTTTATTCATCACATTTTTATTAAAGAAATATTCATAGGTTTTAATCAATTTAGAACCATTTTTGTTTCTTAATATTATCTTATTTTTAGAGATATTCTCTACTATAAACTCATCATCATCAATCAAAATCTCATCATTTCTATTAAATGGTAAAAATTTTAGTAAAACTTTTTGTCTATATATATTTTTTCCCCTTTGGGAATCGCGACCTACTAATTTTTTCGACCTCTTTAATAGAAAATGATATTTTCCCTTTAAAATTCTAATAATATAATTCAATAATTCATTCGTGCTTAAATAAAGGTCAATACCATATTTTGCATCAACAGTTTTAGTAATGTATTGTCTATGGTCTGTATCGAATTTATCTTCAACACTCTTATATATGTAATCTAAAACCTCTTTAATTAATCCAAAATGTCTTTCATCCTTGACTCTAAGTTGCATGATAGATATGAAATACATTCCTCCTCTAATATTGGTACAATTTTTACATAATTCATAATTAATGTTTATTGTAATCTGATGTTGGTGGAATATTTTTTCATTATTTCTTAAAGAACCTCTAATGAATAATTCTAGAGATATAAGTAAATCTTTAGAGGAGAATTTTAAACTCTCTTCATTAAAACTGATATCAAAGTCAAATTCATTTTTTTTAGAAATTGTCTTTAATAAAAATCGATGAACTGCTTCATCAATTATTGAATAAATTTCATTTTCTTCGGGTTTAATCCATTCTTCTTTTATGGAAAAACTTCCACAATCAAGACATGTCCTAAAAGTGAACTTTTTTGGTAATTCAAAAAGGTCTTGTTCTTTCAAATAACATTCAAGACACATACCAAAATGGGGTGCATCTCCATTTAAATTTTTTCCACAAATAGCACAAAATCGATGAACCATGTTTATAACATCATTTTCATTGCCATTGGTACACCATTTATAACTTGAACACCATCTTTAGAAAGGAGTTTGCAACTTATGGCGTGATTAATTATATTTTCACCTACTATATTAAAATTTGAGGCATCGCTTAAAATTTCAATAGCTTCCTCTAGATTAACTAATTGTCCACCATAAAATTGTTCAGTAATTTCAATCCTCAAATTTCCTTCCTTAAAAACTCTTTTTAATAATTCCTCATCACAACAAGCAACACAATCCATATCATTTCGAACATGTAATTTTATATATACTTTCATGAATTATTCAAAACGTTTTTAATTCTATTTTTCTTTTATTTCTTCCCTTGCTCCACAGGCACCACATTTTAAAAACAATTTCTTACCTTCTCTCTGTATTTCCGTATCTGGTTTATTACATATACTGCAAAGTACATATGTTTTTGTATAATTTTCAATCAATCTATTTAAAACCTGCTCTTTATAAAGAGACTTCATAAATAATTGCTGGCCCCTGATTTCTCCGAAAGTTCCTGCTTTCTTTAAAAAGATAGTTAAAAAATGGTTTCTATCTCTATTTAAAATGTATATTATTTTATTAAAATTTGTAATATATGTGTTTTTACTTTCAAATCTTAATTCTACTTTAGGAATTTCGAATCTTTTTGATTTTTTAACATTATCAGGTATTTTTTCATATGCCTTGTCAAGTAATTTATCATAATCGTATAAATCCATTATTGAACAACTTTTTTTATTTTACTTGTGATATAAAACTCTTTTTAGAATTAATTTTTTATCATTTTTTTCATGATAAACAAGTATGTTGCATCAATAACTTTGAAAAATATTTTCTTCTGACTGATATATTCTCGATTCCATTTCTAAATCTCTAATACAACTTTTTAAATCCTCATCTGAAATATTTAAATTTTGTTTCAAATCATTAAAACTTATTCCATTATGGTGTTCTTCTATTAAAGTGAATATCTTTTCTTTAATATCATCCGTTTTGGAGCCTGCTTCTTCCTCATATAAATTATTTAAATCAATTTCATCGGGAATCACGTCAATTAGATCAATAGTGTTTTCATCCTCTGGAATTTCTTTTATATCTCCCGTTTTGATCTTTTTTATTATTTCTGCATTTCTTAATAAAAGTAAATTGGGATCTATGACTTTTTTCATTATTTCGGGAGAAATGGAGATATAACCATTCCAATAACGGATTAAACCAACAATATCTACTAGATCTCCTTCTTTATAATTCATATATTTTTCTGGATCAACGCGCCAAATAATTGCTCTTATAGTATCCGTGCCATCATCTAAATCAAAATCTATTCTCGTGTTAGAAACATCATCACTTTCAATGAAGTCATCTTCTTGAGCCACTTGATTCATTATGCTTTCCCTTTTTTGAACAATCGTTGCTATAATTCTAATTCTCTTGATCTTCCCAAATATCGTAAATAAAGACCTTGTTTCTTCAGAATATTTTCCCTCTACAATATGGTGAATCCAGCAACGAATTGCGGGTTTTCTTTTATACCGTTCAACTTCAGTCATGGGTAATAATAAGGATGTGTTTTATTAATTTTTTAATCATATATATATAAAATTCAATAAAATTTAGAAATAACTATTAAGTTATAAATAAAAAGAAAAAATGGTAGCGGGGGTTCGATTTTCAGCTTACTGGATACCAGTATTTTTTAACCTTTGAACGAACGATCTCAGGGTTTCTTCATGATAAAGAACAGCCTTCACCATTTATGAGCCCTGCGGCATAAACCAGGCTAGCCCACCCCGCTAAAATTTGAGATGTATATAATGCTAATCTGGTAATTATAAATTAATATTCTAATCTTTTAATTTTTTACTATTATTTTAGGTAGTATTATAAATAATTTATATTACTCTTAAATATACTAAATTTTTACACTCTCTTTATATAAATTATTAAATTTTCATTATTTTATTATGGCAAAAACACATAATTATTCATTTTTTGGTCAAAACACGGGATTATTAATTAATAACCCTTCAGATAAAGAACTTTTTTTCTTTATTCGAAGCATAAAAAGGAAACCTGACGGTAGTTGGGAAAAACCTTCTAATGGAGAGGGGAAAGTTATCAAAATTTCATTAGATGAAACGGTAATGATCTTAGAAGTACTAAATCATAATACTTTAAATTGGACTAGTTACCACACGTTTAAAGACGATAAAACCCAGATATCATTTGGTTGGGAAGATAAATCTACGAAGACTTTATGGATAAAAATAGCTAATTATTCAAAAATGTTAAATTTTGCACAAGCAGAAATTCTAAGAAGATTATTAGAACATTTCTTAAATGAGAAGATTAAAAATGCCACCATAATGAATAATAATGGAAAAAGCGATCAAGAACAACTGAAAGATGTTTCACATAATTCTCAAAAAAGTAAAAATAGTAATCAAGAAGATGTTTGCCAAATTAATCTCGGAGAATCTCAATATGAGCAAAACTTGGATAATGGCACAAATGATAAGAATCTAATGAATGAAATTAGCCAATTGAATGGAATAATTCAAGGAGAAACTGAAAAGGCACTACTTATTAATTTTAATTCAGGACAAGAAATTTGGGTTCCCAAATCTACTATTCACGGAAAATACACTCCAAGAAAAAATCTTGAACAAGAATTCTTAATTGATGATTGGATTTTAAAAAGGAATAAAATAATATCATGATTTTTTTTTTAAGAATTTATTAAATTCTAATTCTTATTTTACCTAAAAAAAATAAACTTATTTTTCCTTTCTTAATTAAATTAGATAATTATTATTTATAAAAATCAAAATCGATTAAATGGAAATTCTATTAAGTCTGTTACCTTGGATTATCATTAGTGTAATATTTTGGGGTTTTGTTTTACTTGCCGCCTATTTATTGAGAAATAAAAAGGATGCAGTATATGTTTTTTTCCCCCTTCTAGCAATGTTTAAGACAAAGAGACTAAATAAGATTATTAAAAAAATTTCAAGTAAAGCCCCTCGATTTTGGCGGATTTTTTGGACAATTGGAATATTTGTCAGTTTTTGTTTCACTATTTATGCGTTCTGGTTTTTTTTTACGAATTTTATAGATCTTATTTTTAGACCTCAAATTACTAACGTGATTGCTCCATTAATTCCCGGAGTTACCATTTCTCTTCAATCATTTGTTTATTTAATTTTACCCTTAATAATAATTATGACCACTCATGAATTAGCACATGGGATCTCAGCTAATGTTGATGGATTAGAAGTTAAATCATCTGGAGTCTTAGGTGCAGGATTATTTTTTTTAATTGGTTTTGGAGCTTTCGTGGAAGTTGATGAGAGAAAATTAAGGTCTTCAAAATATAAAAGGTCTACAAGATTACGAGTAGCAACTTCGGGGACATTTGTAAATGCTATAACAGCAGGTATTGCATTTCTCTTGTTTTTTTCCTTTCCTTACTTGATATCACCTTATTATCAGAAGACAATTCAGGTTGAATCTGTTTTACTTTCAGATGATGGAGGTTTTAATTATGGAAATTTGACTAAAGGTGATGTAATAGTTGCAGTAAAAGAAGGTTCGGGTGATTATGTATATATTGATTATAATTTTGATATAGGCCTCTATATTTCTGTTTTCCAGAATAAAACCATTATTTCTTGTTCGGTTGGAGATATTTTAACAGTCCTAACTTATAATCCCATATCTGACACGATACAAGAAAAAAATATTACTCTCGGTCCTTCCTATTATTATGGCATAGAATTTGGAAAATTTAATGAAAGTGCTATTACTATTACACGAATTTATACTAAAGTTGAAGGTGGGAATAATTATGATAAAGGATTAACAGTGGGACAAATTTTTACTGAAATTAATGGAACTGCGATTAATTATACCACTAAAAATACTTTAGAAAAATTTTTAACAAATTACAATCTTCAATCATTAAATTTAACAGCATTAGATTCAACGCAATATTCTCTTAATATTACAAATATCGGGATTCGTCTTGGAGTGATATGGAATGATTATTATTATTGGATGCATAAAAATGATTTTGCAAAATTTTTTACCCCAGCTTGGCCAGATTTTTTATATAAAACGGTTTTTTGGTTATTAGCGATCTCTTTTAGCATTACGCTTTTTAATATGCTTCCATTACCAATTTTTGATGGAGATCGAGCCGTTAAAGAAGTAATTAATGGTGTCATAGGAGAAGGGAAATATACCATAAAAAAGAAGAAAAAAGAAAAATTTTACTATAAAAAGGGTGATAATAAAATACATTTATCAGAATTCCGTGTGGAAAATGTCGATTATATCAAAATAAATCTGACTAAAGATAAATCTACAGAAAAACCATCAAAAATAATTAAAGATAATTTGACAAATCAAAATGATCTATCAAAAGAAAAACCCCATGTTCTTATAGGAAAAGAAAATTACAACCTTATTGATGATTTAGGAGATGGATTTAAAGATACAATATTGTTAAACCTACCAGGCGAGACAGATTTAAAAGAGGATTCCCTAATTGAAGTATCATATGAATATTGGCAAGATGAGAGGACTAAAATTAAGAAATCGATATTATATACCCTTAGATTAATCACGTTATTTATAGTTGTTGGGAATTTTGTACTTTCTTATGTAAAATTTGGATTTGGGCTATTCTGGATTAATTTATAAATAGAAGTGACAGAAATTACTAACTTTCAAGTTTTTTTTAAACAAGGAATTTGTACAATTTGTAAAAAAGATGCGTTCATAATTCATAGAAAGCACTCGGGAGATAATTTTTGTTCAAATTGTTTTACAGAAAGTATTGAAAAAATCATATACAAGACAATTTCAAAATACAAGATGCTCCAACCGAGAGATAAAATAATTGTTGCTATCTCTGGCGGTAAAGATTCTTTAGCTCTATTATATAACCTTATAAAAATACAAGAAAGAAATTATCATGCTGAACCTCTAATAGCATTATCTATTGATGAAGGCATTCATGATTACCGGGAGAATAGTCTACAAAATGCAAAGCAATTCTGTAAAAAATATAATATTGAACATATAATCATCCCATTTAAAGAGAAAATAGGAGTTACACTTGACCAAATTAACGAAATGATAAAAAAAACGGATGATTTTAGATATACATGTAATTATTGTGCTGTAATACGCAGGAGATTGATTAATGATGGAGCAAAAGAACTAGGAGGTAATGTCATAGCATTAGGTCATAACCTTACAGATCTTGCTGAAACATATCTTATGAATATTTTATTCAATAGATTTCATCTCATTTCTAATCAATACCTATTCAAATCTGAAAGTTCAGAAATAAATAGGCATTTCTTAAAAAAAATAACACCATTAATGAAAATCCCTGAAGAAGAAATCTTTTTATATTCCAATATTAAAAAGATTGATTATCATACATCTCACTGTCCTTTCAGAGAGGAAGATCCGATATTAAGAAAGAGAGTATTAAATTTTATTGAAGAATGCAAGCAATATAGTCCAGAAATAGAATTTAATCTCTTTAACGGATTTTTAAAATTATCAGAATTGCTATACAATCAACTCGATTTAAAAGAGTATGATTCATGCGAACAATGTGGATATCCAAGTGGCGGTAATAATCTATGTAATTTTTGCCAATATATAAATAAATTTAGAAACTAATATTATTTTATTAAATACTCGCCCATTTCTTTTAGTTTAGCATATTTTCTTATTTCTTCCTTGAATAAAGGAACTTCAATGAGATTTATTTTCATTCTTCTTCCGAAAATGTCCTTAATTTTTTCTAAATTCCTCTGTTGCATTAATCTTCGAGATTTACAGAAATCACATAAATCCGTATTATCTGGGTATAATTGATTTACCA
Organism: Promethearchaeota archaeon; assembly: GCA_048938445.1. Taxonomy (GTDB): domain Archaea; phylum Asgardarchaeota; class Lokiarchaeia; order Sigyniarchaeales; family SOKP01; genus FT1-020. The sequence continues at coordinate 29,827 of JBHLME010000037.1, forward strand.
CGATATTAGAATGTGGTATCTGGTATTTTACTAATTCATTGATCAGTCTTCCTGTTTCAGTGATTGCCATTTCTTCTGGTATCATGACAATGACGAAATTATTTTTTGAAGGATCTATCAAATCATCACGTGCATTTATAATGGAATCATTAAATTTTTCTAATAATTCTAAGGAATTATCTTCCTCTTTTTCTTCCCTTGAAAACATCCTCTTTAAGGCACCAAACATCTTTCCGATTTTCATCCTCATTTTTAAGATTTTTCCTATCCATCCTGAAAGGGTCTCAGGTAATCCCAGAAATCTTAATGTATGTCCGGTGGGTGCTGTATCAAAAATGATTAAATCATAATCATGCTCTGTTTCAATAAATTCTAATACTTTCCCAAAAGCTAATGCTTCATCTATCCCTGGAGGATTCATTGAAGCTAACTCTTGGATATCACCCATACCAAATCCTTCCATGATCCCGCCCATTCCAGGTAATCCCATGTCTTCCATGGGATTTATACTTGTTAAACCCTGAAGTTCTGACATATTAGCCTTAGGATTTATTTCTAACGCAGTTAAATTCGGAACACCTATTACAGGTGTAGGTTCTCCTGGAGGCAAGTCCATTCCCAAACTATCACCTAAAGAATGAGCAGGATCCGTACTAATAATTAAAGTATTGCGTCCTTGTTCTGCAGCCCAAATAGCTGAACTTGCAGCACTACTCGTTTTTCCAACCCCTCCTTTACCCCCAAACATGACCATTTTTAAATTCAATAATGCGTGTTTTAAGTCCATTATGAAAAATACCTCATCAAATTATTAAATTTGGAAGTTATTTATATTTAATATCAATTTTAATAGCTAACTTTATATCGTAGAAGAGCCACAATCCCTCCAAATGTACTATATAATGACTCTCCTAATTCCGTCTCTGTAGAAATGATTTCTACATCTGTTCCAGTAGTTTCTGCGATATCACCAAGCTCTTCAACTATAGATTGTTTTTTTAAAATATTGAATGTATTTGAACTGCATTTTGGACATATTTCATCCTGAATTTGATTTTCTACATTTAATAGTTCTTGCTCTCTAGCAAGTCTATTATCAGTATAATCACAATTTGAGCATCCCAATTCTAAATTATATGTATCTATTTTTTCAGAAAGGATCAAAATATCCACAGCACCATAATTTAAAGCTTTTTTTACTTCTTGATAACCATAGATAGCCAAATCATTATCTTTAGTTAACTCTTTCATGAATCTGTTCATGATTTGTGATTCACGGACATACTTGATATCCTCCATTTGGTCTTTAACTTTTTCTACTAATGCTCGGAGACCTTCTGTTCCACCATAACCCAAATCAACTACATCTAAAATTTTTTCTCTTAAACGGTAATCTAAGCTCTCATCGCTAACAAATTTTTCTTTTGATGGACCTGGTCCACCAATAAAAATTCCATTTAATTCCTCCATGTTTAAAAACAATTCATTTATTTCATCTGAAATCCTTCTATAAAAATTTTTTTCACCCTCTTCAATTAATCGTTCAAACCTTCTTTGTGACTGACCTCCTGCTCTGTGTTTACCGTGAATTCCTGAAGTAAATTCTCTTACTATCTCCATGTGATTACCTCTCACGTAGCCTACGGCAGATTCCTGTCTTCCGATACATAATAATCCATATGTTTCTTTCGGCTCGAGAGTTTCCTCTAAAGGCCATAATAAAAATTCACTTGCACAATGATACCTGAAAGTTTTTACTTTCTCTGGAGGATCAACTATATACTTTTCCATTTTTTCAGTTCCTGGAGTGTTATTCTGAGGAATTGCACCCGCAAACATTACTACACCATTTTCCGGTACGTCTTTATAATTTTTTAGCATGCCTAATAACGTTGAAATTCCATCCAGTACATTTTTTCTTGTTAATTTTGACTTTATATTCTGGCTTTCACTTATCTCATTTTTAAGATAATTGGTTACATCTGATAATTTCCGATCGTGGGGGATATAGAGTGAGATTAGTTCTGTATGGAAGCCTTTTTTTGCTTTGAGCTCTTGTATTAATTTTTTAGCTTTGTATCTCTTTAAATCATTGCTTTTATGTTTTTCTTCCATATTCATCACTTTCAACAAGAAATATAACATTTCACAAGATTAATAGTTTTTCCTCTATGAATAAACATTTTCAGAACTATTTGGTCAAATAAATATCCTCTTTAATTTTGATAATATTTTATTAAAAAAAGTTGAAACCATTTTAACTAATTAACTAAATTTTAATATTTTAAACGTTATTAGTATAATTATGGGAACAGATAAAGAAATAAGATCACCCCCTTATGAGAATGATATTGACCGCTCATCTTTTATTATTAGAGAATGTTTACTTGAAGATTTAGAAGGGGTAATAGAAGTTAATGAAAAAGAATTACCAGAAGATTATCCTTATTTTTTTTACAAGAGCATTCTTGATAATTTTCCAGAATCATTTCTTGTCGCAATTAATAATAATGGTAAAATAATTGGCTATGTAATGTGGAGAGTTGAAAGAATTCCTTCAATGAATAGTCTTAAAATAATTAATAAAGGACATTTGGTTTCAATAGCAGTTTTAAATGAATATAGAAGAAAAGGTATTGCAACAGAATTGCTCGCAAGAAGCATGCCAAAAATTAAGGAAAGAACCATAATAGAATATGTACTTGAAGTAAGAGTATCAAATTACGCAGCATTAGACTTGTATAAAGGATTAGGGTATAAAATCGATAGTATAAAAAAAAAATATTATCGAGATGGTGAAAATGCTTATTATATGATAAAAAAAATCTAATTAATACTTTGTCTACTTTCTCTCATTTTATAAATTTATCTAGACTCGTTTGATTTTTTGCCACTGTTCCTGATTCCTTTTTAATTTGTAAAAGATCAACCTTTTTTGGATTTATTCTTGGTTCAAGATTTAATTCTCTCATCATCATCAAGGAATTTTTAGCAGCATACCCAGAAAAATGGTTGTTAAAATAAATTCCAATTTTATCAGCTTTATTAATAATTTGCTTTATTGATACTGCCCAATTGTGTATTTCGTCCTCTGTAAAACAATAATTAAACCAAGGTTTCTTGCCATAACCATGGAATCTAATATATACGAACGCTGGATTTGTAATGTCCATTCTAGGAGGAAGTAAGGGTTCAATTACAGCACAATACGTGATAGAATTCTTAGTTAAGTAATTAAAAATAGAATCTTCCATCCATGAATCGTGCCTGAATTCAACTGCAAGATGATAACCATCTTCTTTCATATCACCAGGCCAATTTTTAATAAATTCTCTCAAGTTTCCAAAGTGATCCTCCTTTGTAAATGATGGAGGCAGTTGAATTAAAAAAGAAATTAACTTCTTGGATGTTATTAAGGGTTGCATGGCATCTAAATACGCGTTTAAATTGGAAAAGCACTTATCTAAATCTAATTTATGTTCATGCGTTATTGATTTAGGAAGTTTAGCTGTAAAGTAAAAATTTGAAGGAGTGCGGGTTACCCAACTATTTACAATCCATTTAGTTGGTGTATTGTAAAAGGTAGTATTAATCTCGTTTGTATAAAAAATTTTAGAATAAAATGTTAGAAAGTCTTTTGATTTTATCCCTTTTGGATAAAAGGGACCAATCCACTCGTCATAACCCCATCCAGACGTGCCCACTAATATTTTGTTTTCCATTTACAATACCTGTATTAAAAGGTTTTTCCAATCCACGATAGAAATATCTTTTTTTTTATTTAAATACATAGTCCCCCTTAATCATTATTGTTTCTTAAATTTTAATGAATTGATCTTGATTATTCAGATCTACAATGTCTCCTTTTAAAGTTTATGGATTTGAATAGTAAAATTTTTAACAAAGCATTTACTCTTATATTTTGTCGTTGATGATTTTTTCTAAAATGAAAATGATACGACAATTGTTATTAAGGAAAAAAATATCTCATCACGTTGATGACATATCCTATATAACTGGCAAGGGCCCCGGGAAAGTACACCATTAAGAACCTTCGAGCTTTAATCAAGGTAATGGTGATATCATATATGATATTTGAAAAAATTAACGGACATCATTACTGTTCTTGAAATCTTGCCGTTAATAATACGGGAACCGGGATACCAGATGTCAAGCATTAAAAAAAATGCTCATAGGAACATTCTCCCTATTATAATATGAGTCTTCAAATTATGGTATACAATTATATTTTTAATTGTTGTAATTTGTAATGTCTCGAATCGTCAAGGTTGATACTTGCTTTACTATTAAAATTATAAAGCAAAAGTAATGGTAATTTAAAGACCAAACTGAATCTTACAAGCTTTTGTACAAGCAATCTGAACCTTTCCTTTATTAGACGCCAATACGCCTCCGCTATTTGGTGGATATCTTGGCTTGGGCACCGATGAAGAGCGTGGCAAGCTGCGATAAGCTTGGGTTAGTCGCATGCAGACGCAGACCCCAAGATCCTCGAATAGGACATCCACTTGCGAACCAATAATTCGCAAGATTCCCGGCAGGGAAGGGGAACCCTGGGAAGTAAAACATTTTAGTACCAGGAGGAAAAGAAAACAATAGTGATTCCGTGAGTAACGGCGAGCGAAAGCGGAATAGATCAAACCGAATCCTTAGGGAAACCTAATGGAAATGTGGTGTATGGGCCTCGTACGACCTAACCAGCTAAGGTGAATACCTCTGGAATGCCGAACCATAGAGCGTGATAGTCGCGTAGCTGTAAACTGGAAGGTTGCTGCGGGAGTCCCTGAGTAGTGCGGGATGGTTTTCTCGTACGAACGTGCCAGACACACACTGGCAAATCTAAATATGTCCCAAGACCGATAGTGCAATAGTAGCGTGAGCGAAAGATGAAAAGTAACCCGGAAGGGCCGTGAAAAGTGCTTGAAACCAAATAGCTTAATAAGGATGCAGCCTGAAAGGATAGATTCTGGGCGAATGTGTTCTGGTGACGGAACAACAGAGTTCAGAGGACTAGGGTTGCATCATCAGTCTGGAATCATTGGCCAGGGAGTTTATGGTTGAGGCGAGCTTAAGTGTCGTGCGACACGTAGGCAAAGGGAAACCGATATTCTTGCAGCTCAATTATCACATTGGAATAGTCCTCTCGACCGCGAGTGGTTCTGCCACTCAACGTCGTTTGGATGGGTTCCTCTAAGGGATTGAGTCAGAAGAATGGTCTCAAAGGGCCAAGAGTCTCAGCCATAATACCCGAAGCCGGTCGATCTATTCCTGGGCAAGATGAAGTCGTCCGAAAGGGCGATGGAGGTCTGCAGTAGTGCTGACGTGCAATTCGCTTACATGACCTGGGAATAGGAGCAAAAGGCTAATCTAGATCGGTGTTAGCTGGT
>JBHLME010000160.1:0-8370 GCA_048938445.1 Promethearchaeota archaeon
AGTTCTAATAAAAAGCATTAAATTTAGATTTATAACGAATATAATTTGACTAAATTGAGGAAATTTAAATTATGATTTCTTATTTATAATTATATAAAATTTAACTTTTTATTAAAATGGTAAAAGAAAGAGATTTATCACATGAAAAAAAGTTATGCATAAGATGCAATAAAACTTTTACTTTTTATGAATATTATAATCAATTCATTACTATGGAGTTGATAAATCTAATTGAATTATGGGTTTCAGTCTATTTAATAAGCTATTGCTATAGTTGTTTCGATCTAGAGATGGGAAGCAAAACAATAGTGTTCGAAGATCCAATCGCCCAAGAAACAATCAAGCAAGAAATTATTGAAAAATTATTGGATGGAAACCTAGGGATAGCAACTTTTTTGTTAAGGGAAAATTATTTAGGATTTTTAGATGAGAAAGAAATCCAGATGATTTTTCTTGAAAATAATAATAAATTGAGAAAAAATTTAGAGACTGCAATTGAAGAAAATAAATTATACCTTAAATACGTATTTCCAATACTGTTTAATTTAACAAATAAGGGGGATATCCTCGCAAAACAGATGTTTAAAAAAGCGGTTATACGAGGTTATAAGAATAGAAAAGTGAGTATAGGTTATTTAAGGAGAGCAGAGCGATTAAAGCATAACTATTTTAAATTATTAGAAGAGGATGAAATTAAATTACTAATAAAAGAAGCTTGCTTAAACGGACGATTAAAAGACATTAATTCAATCATTAATGATGATTATTTTATGGATTATAGAAAATATTTCATTGAAAATTTATCCTTCGAAAAAAATTCAATAATATATGAAAATATAGAAAAGATGTTAAATAAAAATAATAATAAGGATTTTATCGCATTACCATTGTTGTTAGAATTATTTCATCTTGGATATTCAGATGCAAAAACAATTTTAAAAGAAGAAATAATAAAAAGATGTGAAAGGGGGAATATAGAGGATATAACATTTTTATTTAGTGTTGATTCAGTCAATTATAATAATTATTTTGATATATTTGATAAAGATGAGATGAAAGCTTTATTATTTAATTCAAAATTAAAATTCAGGCAAAATTTATTAAACACATTTAAAATTTTACACGATAATCAACCTATTAATGATTTTAATAATGTTAATTATCATTTGATTTCTTCTTCTTCATGGTCTTTATTAAAAAAGTTATTTGACCTAGGTATTTCAGAAGCAGGTAATATTCTTAAGTCTGAATTAATTAGAGAAATTAAAAATGGACGTGTTTATGCATTAAAATCTTTAATTGATAATAATTTTCTTTCAATTTTTAATTCTCAAGAAATTAATAGTTTTTCTCTCGATTCAAATTCAAATTTTAAGGAAGAATTGGCTCAAATTAAAAATCATCCATTAATTGATGGAGAAAATCCATTAACTTTATTAAAAAAACTGATTGATGCTGGAATTCCAAAATTAGAAAATTTATATGAGAGTTATAAACGTTATTATATGTTGGAAAATTAAAAATCTAATACAATTATAGTATTGTAAATTATATTATAGAAAGAATTCAATCTTTTTAATATAAAATTAAATAAATTTTGAATAAACATTTGAGATTTAGTTATATAATTTTTAAAATTTTTTAATATTCTCTCGAATTGTTCAATCTATTTTTAAGATCGATAAAATTTTATGTGATTTCTTTGAAATATGAATTTATGTAATTAGAAAGCTCTTGCCTATCAATTACACGTCTTAATCCTAGATCCTCGATTATGGGATATAATATTGTTAGTGGAACATTAGGAATCTTAATATTCATAGTTTCTAGTCCTGTTCCCATATCTATAGGAATGATGATGGATGGATGGATTGTATGCAAATCATTTAGAAATCTTCTAAGATTTTGATAATCATTACGGTTCAAGCATGTTTCAAAATTTCTTTCAAGATGAGGAAGTGTTATTTTAAAGTTTCTGAGTGCAATCTTAAGTTGCTCGTTAGATGGTTTTAGGAATTTAATATCACCACCAAAAACATAGAGACTTCCAGTTAACATATAGACTAAAGTCTCTGGACCATAAACATTACACGCGATATTAATTATCAGATTACATAACGTTATATCATCATCTCCCATAAATTTTTCTTCATTATTAGAGAATTGAAGCCCTTCCAACTTATATTGCCCTTCTCTTTGATGTCCTGAAGGATAAGTAAGAGCGTCATAAATCTTTTGTTCAATAGTATTTTCAGAAATTCCTGCTCCATCAGGATGTTTTGTCATAAATGTATCAAAAATCTCCTTGTTAGTTCTTAACCAATCTTTAAAATAAAATTTATTAGAATCAAATCCACCACTAGTTCTGAATCTTATTTTGCTATAATCGTATTTTTTTGCATCTTCGTACCATTCCGTACATAGCAACTTATAAAGATTGCTATCTTTATTGTTATCTTTTAGATACAGAGCAAATGTTTCCTCATCAAAACCATCAATAAGTGCTTTAAAGGTCTTTTTAATAATTTCAACTCCTTGGCCAGCAATGAAATCTCCACCCTCTCCACGTCCATTAGCTATTTCAAGCCATTTATTAGATATTTCTAGCAGTTCATACATACTATTAACACCTGCTGTTTTTTGATTCCTGATTTCATTTATCAAATTATCTGTAATCCCTAATAACTCAATTAAAAACGAATCTGAGCGTCTTATTATTTCATCTTGAGCAAGAGGATCTAAATCTTCAAACCATGTATATAATTCTTTAATTTGATAACTCGCGGTTCTAGCAGGTCTATTTCTACTAACAATACGTATTATGGGAGCATTGATATTCTTATACATTCTTGGATAAAAAAGTAAATTAACTAAGTTATTTCCATAGAATTCTAAATATAGATTTACATATTGTATCCGTCCTAAAACAATTTTGAAGTTATCCCCAAATCCAGTAATTTTATAAACAACATCTTCAAAACCATATACTCCATTTTCATTGCTTAAATCATTATTCGAGAGATCTTCTCTCATCAAAGACCAGTAAATACCATAATCCCTAACTTGTCCTCCAACAAATCCAATTCTACTTTGCATATACTTATCGTTCCATGTCAATATTGTCTGAACTGTGTGATATACGGTTCTTTTATTTTTATCTTTAGATGTAGCAATGATATAACCTGGACGAATCCCATTCTGAACCGTATAACTCAAAATTTTACCGTCTTTAGAAAGTGGAAGAATATAATGAGTAATTTCTCCATTTTCTATTTTATATCCTATAATATTATTTCCAGCTAAATATCTCTTTCCATTTTCGTCCGTTTTCCAGTCAAGTTTTATTCCAGCTTCTTTACTTGCTCGTTTAAACGCTTCAGGGATAGAACCTTCTAATAAATAATTATTGGTAGGGATAATGGACGAACTTTCTCCATCTAAAACCAATCCAAAATTACCATTGGAAGTAGTTCCGAGATAGAAATCCAAATTACCATAGATTTCCTTAAATAATTTAACAGTGATACCATCCTCATTTTGTAAAAAGTCTTTAAATTGCTTTTCAGAGAGTAATAATTTAAACAATTCTTTATATTTCTCATGTGATTGATCAATGCCTCGTCTTTCTAATTCATTCCATATTTCTCCATTGGTCTTATGAAAAGCGTTGTGTATGTTGACATATTGATGGTTAAAAACAAGACCATCTACATCATTTGAAAGTGTAGTTAAATGTGTTTGACTTGTTCTTACAGTTTTCCTAAAATTATTAATATCTTTTAAGTCATCTCTTAAATTCATTATTGGAGAAACAGGATATATTCTTGCTATGAAATTTTCCATATTAACATTTGCGCTCATATGTAATTTATCATGAATACTAATCCAAGATGCAATATCTCTTAAAAATTGTCCTATAGCCTTTTTTGTATCATCTCCTAGACCAATTGAATCAAATTTTCTTGTTCCAACAGTATTTTTTAAAAGTTTATAAATTTCCAATACTTGATTTTCTCCATTCTCTGTAGTTTTTTCGAAATAATCAACTCCAAGATCGTTTTCTTTTATTCTGTCTTCTATTTTGATCGGTCCAAACAATTTTTCTACCATTTCATTAACTTTTACAATAATATTTGCCTTATATGTGGAATCTTTTAATTCCTCTGATGTAATAATTAAAGGATAAATGTTTTTAAAAGCATACAAGTGGAGGTCTAATCCTGATTGAGCACTAGTGCTACCTACAGGAAAATCAAAAACTGTATTGGTAAATGCTTCTAAACTCACTATTTGTGATATAATTGTATCAAGATATAGTTCATTCAGCATAGTATAATATTTACTCTCTCTATTATTTAAAATATCTTTAGCCAATTGGAAAACATTATCGAAAATATCCTTAGGATTAGATAAATCGTAATTCTTATTATTTTTCATAAGTGTATTTAATAAGAGTTGAAAAAACCCGGATCTAATATTATGAAGATTTTGTACTTCATTCCTTTTTGGATTGTTCTGATGTAAAAGTAAAAGTTTTACATGTTCTTCTGCCCTTTTTTTTAATAAGTAATATTTATTTATTTCAGAGGCACTTGCTTCTTTTTCATTAAATAAACCATTATCATTTAGAAGTCCAGCAGCTTTTGCCCAAATATCAAGCAGATCCTTCTCAAATGAAATAAGACTATCCTTTTCAGATTGATATCTCTTTTCAATTTTAACTAGATAAATTTTTTCTATTGTTTCTATAAATTCAGGTAGTTGTTTTTGATTAAATATTCTCTTTGCTTTTTCGGGATTATTTCCAATAAACATTCCAAAATCCTGGATAAATTCTGGTACAAGTGCCTTTTGCGCATCATTCCAATCAGGATTAGCTTCAAATAAATCATCTATAAGTTGTTTTTTGTAATATGCGAGATCTTTATCACCTCCACCCTTTTGAGTTGCCATTACAGTGATAACATCGGTTCCCTTACGGGTAAGATCATAGAGATCATTGATATTATTGATTTTTTTACCAAATATGCTCTCTCCTTGATCAATTACATTTCTACGATAAATAAATCTAATATCTAAAACGGGATTCAATCCATATACTTTTTGAAGAATGACTTCAGCTTGAGCAATGGTTGCATCTGAAGGGAGGTAGACCGTACATACTGAAATATCGGGTGGTACTCCAGTTAAGCGAAATTTCATCAATTTAGTGTCTTTAAATAGCCAATCTGGAATATTAACAGAATCATCCAGTTTGAATGTTATGGCTTTACGTTCAATAGCTTCTTTATTAGCTGTTTCAATTATTTTATTTTTTTTATCCCAATTTACGTCATATTTATTTTCTAATCCATACTTAACCATAGCTTGAGCTTTTAATCTTTCCATTCTTATGGCTCCTTCAAGAAAAACGGGAATGAGCCAGGGTTGATATCCTTGTAAAAATTGTATATGTTCTACTAATTGATCAAATTCTTGCTTTTCCATTTTAGAGTATAGATCCTTTAAAATATCATTTACATTACGATCTCCGTATTGTATGGATTTAAACCGCTTTAAATCATCGTGAGAGGGTAATAGATCTAATAATTCTTGGTTTTTTGTGTTGACACCTATATCTGGAATAACTTTTATTATAGGAGCATCAGAAAGACCTTTAACTGAATAGGGCTTGGTTTCGATTGGTGTTTTAGTAGGATTTATTGATATTAAATTTTCTGGGATTATATCTTTATTTTTAGAATCAATAATTCCTGGTTGTCGTCTTCTATTGCGTTCAGTTTGGCGTTTCTTCCAGGCTTCTGAAGAAACTTCATATATTGTCTTTGGGATATTATTATTTGCATCAATTTTTTCTAATAAAGTTAATGTTGCTAATCCTACCATTCCAGCCATTGCTATAGATACCCCCTTTAAAAGATAAGACAAACCATCAAGAATTCCATTTATAATTGTTTTCCTACGAGATTTCTTAGGATCATTATCTAGCAACTTTTTCATTTGATTCTGAATCTCTTGTCTAGCTAATAACTGAAGTTTATGATCACTCCAACCCGTTGCCTGTTTCTTGTTATCATACCATGTTTTAAATTTATCATTATTATTCCTCATGTCTTCTACTTGATTAGCAAACTCCTTTGGACCGGTATCTGGATCGTTTGAACTTTGTTCACGCATAGAAGTCACTATAGTAGAGACCCAATGACCCATATCGTCAGAATATCCTAGCATATCAACAACGTTCTCTACGATCGTCTCAACAAATCCATCCACAATGATCTCTTCAAACATCTCTTTAATAGATCCAATAACGACTCTTGTTAGTAACTTAGAAATAGAAGTCATAACTAATTTTTTGCTAGATTCTTTAACCAAAGAATTCCAGATCCCTTTACCGATATTTCCCCCAGCCCAAATTACTGCGGAACTTATCGCTGTGGAAATTAAGGTACTAATTTCGGTATATCCAATTTCTCCAATCATTTCAGCTGCTGTCTTTCCAAAAGTATATTGATTGAAATATTCTTTAACTAAGAAGTCTGTTGCTTGAGAAAGAGCAAGCTTATTAGTTTCTTCTGTAGTATCCGGAATAAAAACATCAAAAATAATATAGACAGCATAGTAAACATTATCAGTTTTGTATCTCTTCAAGAGATCAGAGAATATTTCTTTAGGAGTATATGATGTATATTTCTCATTGAAATCTACTTGTCCATTAGCATATATATCCTCTAACGTTTTGAAGAAATAAAGATTACCATCTTCATCCTTGGGTTGAGCATACAGTTCAGGTTTAACTTCAACTATATTTCCAATAGCTTGTCCTGTTGACTCATCGATAAGCTGGATGTAAACATTACTAATAGGATAAAAGAATGCATCATCTGCTAGTGGAATCTTTGAATGGTATTTCTTTTCAGATAAAATAGTCTCTATATTTAATTTTTCAGGAATTGAAAATACTGTCTTTATAGAAGAATGTACAGAAGGTGAGATGAAATCATTAGGATCCACACCTATCTGGAGATTAGAATATTCACATGCTGTCTTTACGATTATTGTTCCTTTTGGAAGGTTTAATGTTTCATACCATCTCTCACTTAGAACAATGGGTTTATATAATGGTGAATCTGGAAGAGTAAGTTCATTGATTTCACTATTACCATCTACAAACCTGTATTCAGGTTCATTATCAATACATAGAGCTTTTATTGTTGTTAGATTTAATTCATTATCATTTTTTGTTTCTAATCTTATTAATTTTTCTAAATATCCAATAGAGTTGAATTTATATGTATCGTAAGAAAAATCAGTATAGATATAATTTATATCTTTAACGGAATTAATAGCATTGTTTATTGCTGAAAGTGTTGTTATAGCCCCACCTACAATTGCACCAGCAATTCCCCCTAAAAATCCACCAACCATACAACCTCTCATTCCCTCTATAATATCCTCATAAATATCATAACTATTGTAAGCAGGAAGTTCACTCGTGAGCAAGAAATAGTCCAAGTTAACATCGTCAAAGTCCAATCCAATAAAAGCATCAGGATCAAGGGTGAATATGTATTTTAAAAATCCTATACCGCTTGCGGCCATTCTATCACCCAACCTGTAATATCTTGGAGGAGTAACGACGGCTTGAGCAGAATATCTCTTTCCAGGTGAACCACCTGAAACAGTTGTGTAATATGCACCTGGATGACCTATAAGTGCTGCAGGTATACTATCACCTAGAATTCTATCGAAAAATGCTTTTTCATTCAACCAAGTAGGACCAGTCTTATCTAAACCTACAGGATAAAATGTCTGGTAATCTGCTTCGGTTCGAGCTTCATGAGCTTTTAAATCCATAAAAGCTTTTGAGATCAAAGCGTAAGCGAGCGTATAGGCTGGTTTTTCGAGTACTAGTCCTACATATGGAATACATTTTACTATTTGACTAATAACAGTAGCGGTTACGGTCGCAAAGACTTGTTCAAAGGTGTCTCGTATTATTTGTGCCCAATAGAGTCCCCAAGCTTTATTATAGGTCTCAATTTTTACATCATGATATAAAGCTCTGTATCCTTCCGACCTCTGAGTCAATTTTTTCACGTTAAAAATCGTATCTTTTGGAACATATTCAGCATCAGGATCAAGATCTGGAAAAAGCATTTTATTTGACACTAACGAGCTAAAATGATATCTCCAATTACTGAACCACCCCCTATAAGCAGCGGTCTCTGTACCAAGTGTCATTAGCAAATTAGTGAAATCGGTCTGAGGACCTGTAATTTCAACCTTTGAATATGGAGCAAAGTCATGTCTACCATCATAGTTATATCCAAGGGCAATTACTTCATAGGCGTCGTTTAATACATAGAC
>JBHLME010000161.1:0-8349 GCA_048938445.1 Promethearchaeota archaeon
TTTGTTTATTACTAATTGCTTCCAACATATTCACCTTTTTTGATAATTTCTTTTTTAATTAATTTTAGTAGGTAGCGAGCTCTAATTAAAGCTTGTTCACTACTTAAGAAAAAAATCAACCTCATAAATTATAAATATATCAATGAAAGATAAATTTTAATAGTTTTTTTTCTTTTTATATTTACTTCTTTCTAAACACATAAATAGCCTACCCAAATGCCTCACGCTCCCACTTCAGATATAGGTTTCTCTCTTTATTTAATTTGGCCATAAACTCGGGAAGGTCGGGATCCTCCGGATGTGCTTGAGCAAACTTGTCCATTGCAAACCACTGGAGCCCAAGATATCTATCCCACTCATCATGGGTGCTCAAGAAAGTGTATTGCAGTTTTAGACCGAGATCTTCTCCAATTTACACGTTCCCAGCGTGCTTGCTGAACATCTCATATTTTATTTCCGAGAGATCGAAATACTCTTTTGGTGGCTTGCTAATCCAAAATGGTTCTCTCACTACGACGAGTCCAATGCGCTTTGTTTGGACCATCAAATATTTTAGCATGCCCTCATGTCCGTTATAAATCCAACTGGCACCTAAACAACATGTGAGGTCAAAGCTCTCTGGTGTATCGGAGTTATAATTGGCACCGTCCATTTCAATTAGTGTTAAATCGGCATTCGGGACACGTTCCTTTGCTTTACTTTTAGCAACAAGAAGTTGGGAATTGCGGTCACTAAAATCATCCATGGAATGGAAGTGGCAAACCGAGGCGCTTTGAGAAATCCTGAATCTTTAGACTTCTACATGGAAATGAAGGATAAGCTCCAGTAAATAATACTTAATTATTTTTTTTATTATATATTCTAAGTAATTTTTGATTGAATTCATTAAGGTCGAAAGGTTTTTCAATGAAGTCTAAAACACCTGAAGACAAGGCTTCTTCCTTAACGCGATAATCTGCGCTAACTATAACAATTTTAGCATTCTTATTTATTTGTAAGATTTCTTTAGCTGCATCAATTCCATTTTTAAAAGGCATATTGTAATCCATTATTACTATATCAGGTCTGACAGCAGATTTCTTATATTTTGATACAGCTTCCCTACCATCCACTGCTGAATCAATTACATTAAATTGAGCATTTTTCAAGAACTCTAGGTATAATTTCATAATAAAGATATTATCATCAACAATGAATAAGTCAATCACTTCATCTCAATCCTCTTATTGTTTAGTTTTATTGTCATATTTTAAGCTAATTTATTTAAATTTCCATTGAAAAAAAATAAAGGATTTAGTATGATGGTTTTGATATTTTCCCACCCTTTAGTTTAGTTGCTTTAGATTTATTCTCTGAGACCTTGAAAGTTCTTTAGGGATTCCTGTTTTATGTCTGTCATCTTTAGAGTATTGGAGTAGTTTATTTTTTAAATTATCTCCTAAATTTTCAAGTTTTTGGGCTGTGGTAGTGATTTCTTCTAAGGAAGAACTTTGCTCTTCAGTGGATGCACTAATGCTCTCAATTGAGCATGAAGCTATTTGAATTTCTTCCAAAATTTCTTCAATTTTTCCTCCAGAAACTAAAATTGCGTTCTTGGACGCCTCAGAGAGCTTTCTAACCTCATCCGCAACAACGCCAAAGCCCCTACCATGCTCTCCGGCCCTCCCAGCTTCAATACTTGCATTTAAAGCTAAAAGATTTGTTTGAACAGCAACATTTTCGACAATTTCCATTATTTTCTTTATTTCATTCGAGGATCCTCTAAGACTTTGAAGTTTCGAACTGAACTCCTTCGTTGACACTGCAATCTCTTCAGAAGCCGCATTAACCTCATTGGCACTAGATGCTAGTTCTACAGCAATGTTAGCAGCATTTACACTCATTTCGGAAGTTGCCTTTAAAACATTGGTTAAATTTTCATTTGTGCTTATAATTCGTTCTTCAACAATAGCCACGAGTGCTGTTATTAAAAATATAAATTCTACAACCACTTTCATCAGATTATGATATCCTCCTGCATTAGTAGGATCAAATAAATTGGAGAATAAATATTGGATAATGGCAATTGATCCAAAGCACAAAAATGCATGAGTAGGTGTTCTTTTCTCTTTATAAACTTTTATTAGCAAGACTATTGCAATTATTTGAACGCAGATTGTAAAGATTTCTAGACTAATAATAATGGGATTTATCATAATTGCTAGAGTTATTAAAGAATTCTGGTGACTTTTAGACCTTTTCGATTTATTTTGCATAAATGTTTGATAGTACTCAAGAAAGGCTGCGGAAGCAATTAAAAAACAACTTAATGATGACATTAGATTAAATAATAAATCCAATGCGATTAGAGAAAAAAATGCGCTAATTACAAAACAAAGTTGTGCAGGGAGCCATTTAATTAATGCATATTTTTTAATGCTAACATATATATATGCTACAGAACCCATTATCGCTAGCACAAATATAAAATCTTCGGCGGACATTTTCTTTACCTTTTTTTTTTGTTTTTTATTTTTTTCTTGGTTTTAAACCCTCGGCTACCCATTCAAAGACAATATCAATTATCTCATCATTATTAACGCCCATATTCTCATAGAGGGCCCCAGCACGTCTAAGATCGTAAATAAGTCCTGATGTCAAACTAGCTAGTGTCGCCATTATAAAAACGGGAGATAGGTCGTCTCTAATAGATTTATTGTCTATTGCTTCACTTATAGGATCAAATATTAATTTTTGATACCTTAGATTCTCATTATGAATTTCTTGTTCGTTTCTGTTCAAAGTCTCTCCATTCATTGATTTTTGACGTATATCTATAAAGAAGCGTTTTGACCTTATATCATCTGCAATAGTAAGGATGTCTGGATGGTTCTTTGAGAAATCATAGATTTTATGTCCTATTGCTATAATATGTTCCAGATCTGTCATTTTTGAAGAGTCTATTTTCTCACAGATATTATTTATCTCTTTTATAGCAATCGTAGCTACGGCTAAATATAGGTCATCTTTTGATTTAAAATAATTATATAGTGTCCCTTTACTTAATTCCGCTTCTATAGCAATGTTTTTCATCGTTGTATTCTCAAATCCTAAATTTAAAAATAATTTTTTTGCCGATTCAAGAATTGCGCTACGTCTGGCTTCTTTTTCTCTTTTTTTTCGTTGTTTTATTTTATCTTTACTCATTTTTTATACCATTGGTAACTTTTTGACCGGGGGTCAATATAATAATTGTATTAATCATATTTAAACCTTTGGTCAGTAACTGACTTGTGGTCAAATTGGAATTTCCATGAACTCCCTTAATTTAATTACATTTGGGATTGAAAGATCAATAAAATCTCAAAAATTTACTCAGTTGAAAATAATTTGGAACTCAATCTATCAATAATTATTCTATATCGTTGAGATTTTGGAACAGTATTGAGACTTATTATCCAAAAAATGAGATTATATCCGTAAATCCTTCAGATTTCTATATTGAAATGAAGGATAAGCTACAAAATTAAAAATAAGCAATTCATCTTCTTATTTTTACTCTTTTATATATGCATGCTCGATGTGTGGTGTTTTTAACTTGGATTTTATTTCTTTTTAAATTTGATTTCAATTTATTAACCAAAAGTTCTTGAAGAAATTATTAATCTCTGGGTTCTTTTTTATTGTAATATGCTGACATATAATATATAAAAAAGACTTTTTCCCTCTTCTTTATAAAAGACGTTAATTGGGACAATAAGGTTAGTTTAATGAGCTAAAAGTTTAAATTTCCGAATAGATTAAATATTCATGTTAAACTAACTGAGAAATCACAATTTTAATGAGAAAATTAAATAAAAAAATTATAAAAAAAATAAATGAAGGTGATTGAAATGAAAATTGCAATTTTGTATGATAGTAAGTACGGAAATACCAAACAATTAGCAGAATATTTGGCAGAGAAAATGCAAGCAGGTGGCAATGAAGTTCATTTATTCAGAACTAAAAAGTCTAAGCCAGCAGAATTACTCGCATTCCAACCAGAGGCATTATTGGTGGGTGGTCCAACGCATATGGGCAAACCAGCCCTTACCCTTGGTAGATATATAAAGAAATTAGGAAAAATGGGGCACTCCTCGACTATACGTAAAGCAGCCGTCTTTAATTGCTATACTGGTAATGATGTTTGCAAAATTATTCAGAAACAAATCTTTGAAGCGCTCCCTCACATTGAAATATTCGAAGGGTCTCTACCCATCCGCACTGGCAGTGGAAATGGAGAAAATTGGAAAGAGATCGCTCTCCAGAATGATTGGAAAGAACTCGCAGGCGCCTTTATCTCCAATTTCTCAACCATTTTATCATAAAAAATGAAAATGAAAGATAAACTTTAATTATTGAAATTCACCATGTCTTTCAAAACTACATTGATCAAAATATCACGATATTTCTTTTTCTTCTAGCATTGGGAAATGCCCTGAATTTTCAAAAATAATTAATTTTTTACTTTTAGCAATTTATTTTAGCATTAGCTCAAACCTAAGAATGACTAATTAAAAAGAAGAATTATAATTAATTTTCTATAGGATGATGGGTGGAAAAATTAAAAGCCAAGCTCCGACAAGTATTTCAAATAGCAGAGCCACCAAACCACCAATACTTTCAAACAAGACTTTTTTAGATTTTACATATTTTATTCCATTACCGAAGCCGACAAGAATGCTGGAAACAATTCCTATCCAACCAGCAATTGGGGCAATTCCATAGGCAACTAAAACGATTGAAAAAGCGAGTGTACCAATAGACCAAAAGATCATCGCAAATGCGAATCTAGAACTTTTTGTCTTGGTCATAGTACTAGCTAAATCACTCAAAGAAGTCTTTTCAGCACCACTAGATCCTGAATATTTTTTTGCTAGGTTAAGGAGTCTTCTATAGAAAAGATCATTATAGCTAAGGATCAAACCTTCTCCTATTCGAAAGATGGTCCAAACAATTCCAAGTATCACGTTATAAGGACTAAAAACGATAAACAATAATAATGTAAGTATAATGACGCAAACATTATGGAAGAGCGCTATTCCGATGCTTATTTGAAATTTTTTTGAATCCTTATTGATCATTTGCAACTCAGCATCTAAGTCATCTATATCTAATTTATATCCAAATGCGGGTAATATTATCATGTATAGAAACAAGATAAACAGAAAGAGAAATCCAGATAACCATATTATGATACTCAAGGTGAATCTTCCAATTTATATGAAATTATTTTTTTTAACTTTTTTTATTTTAATTTTTTAATGATCTGATTTTTATTTAAACATTGTTCTAATTCACAACTTATCCAAATAACAAAATATTTTTGAAAAATTGGTCTCCAGTTTTTTTTAATATTGTTGAAACTACATAGTATATAACAATAACAAATTTATTAAAAAATTAAAAATGAAAGTATTGACAATAATGGGTGGTCCCAGAAAAGGATATGGAACCATTTGTATGGAAAAATTTGAATATGAATTAAAATTGCTTCAGGATGTTGATTTTGAATATTTATATCTTAAGGACGTTAATCTCCAACCATGTAGAGGATGTTGTAATTGTTTTTTTAAAGGGGAAAGTAAGTGTCCAGTAGGAAATGATGATCGAAATGAAATTTTTAAAAAGATTGATGAAGCAGATGGCGTCATATTCATGGCTCCGGTGTATGCCTTACATATTCCAGCACTTATGAAGAATTTTTTTGACCGATTTTCATACATCTTTCATAGACCATATTTCTTTGGAAAGATTGCAATAGGTGTATCTAATCAAGGAATTGCTGGTGCAAAAAAGAATACAAAATATTTCAAAGCTGTAGCTGAATCTTGGGGTTTTAATTTTGTAGATCAATTGAAACTTCGAACAATGCCTTATGAAGGAGTAGAAAAAAAGATGACCAAGAGAATACAGAAAACCTGTAAGACATTCTTAAAAGCATTAAACGGAAAAAAGTTTCAAAAACCAAGCTTAGGTACTTATCTGGGATTTTCTGTTAGGAAATTGCTTCACAATATTGCAAAGGATGAAACTAATGCAGATGTTAAATATTGGCTTGAACGAGGATGGTTGGAAGCAGATAAGAAGTATTATTATGATGTTAAGATTGGTATTGGAAAACGATTTATTGGAGGACTTCTCAATACATTTTTGAGACCAAAATTTAAGAATTTATTTGCTGAAGAACCCGAAATAATGTATAACCAATATTTAAAATTAGAATCTTTAAATTTTGAAATGAGTTAGAATCCTTTTTTAAATTTTCATTTTTAAATTCTTAGCAAATTTCTCTGCGTTTTTAAGGTCCTCGGCATTAGGTCTGCCTTTATTCATTCCACCAAAATATTTTAAGAAGCTATTTGTGTTGAACCCTTTACACTGAAATTCATCAATTATCATAAAACCTTTTGATTCTAGTTTTTCTCTAAGCTGTTGGTGATCCTTAGTTATATTCTTCTCATTTGTTAAAGCTGCGGTAGAAAAAATGAATGCTTTACTATTAGGAACCTCTGAGAGGTTATCCGCAAGGTTGAAAAGAACTCTATGGTGTTTTGCGCCATATATCCCCGAACCAAAACCTATTAGGTCATGCATTTGAAGTTCTTCAAGATTTACTTGCTGTGGCGTTTTTATTGGAGCATCAAGAACTTCTGCAAAAACTTTTGCGATTTTCTCAGTATTATTATGATGATATGAATATATAATAATTAGAGATTTCATGATTATTCCACTATATTTATGACTACATTTCCCTTCTTATGTCCTTTATCAACATACCTATGAGCCTCTACGATCTCTTTCAACGGATAACTTCTATCTATTACCGAATTTAACTTGCCCTCCTCGATAATTTTTTTGAGATAATTTATATCTTCAACCTTTAACCCACCTATCGGACTAAAAACAGATCGAAAGACACCATTTTCTTTAAGGAGTCTTTTACACTGTGATCGTGAACTCTTACCTACAGCATCAAAAATAAAATCATATCTTTCTTCGCTTTGAGTAAAATCCTCTTTTGTGTAATCAATTATTTTATCAGCTCCTAAAGATTTTACCAATTCTATATTTGAGGTACTACATACTCCTGTAACCTCTGCCCCAAAGTACTTAGCAAGTTGTACCGCAAAGGTTCCTACGCTTCCTGAAGCTCCATTTATAAGAACTTTTTGTCTGTTCTGGATATCCGCTTTTCTTAAATGTCCCAAAGCTGTTGGTGCTCCATTTGGAACGGCGGCAGCTTCCCCAAAAGTTATATTTGTTGGTTTAATTGCTATAATACCATTTTCAGGAAGACATTTATACTCCGCATAAGCACCCATTTTTACACCTGAAGTAGATGCAAAAATTTCGTCACCCTTCTTAAACCGCTTGACATTTTTGCCTACTTCTTCAATTACTCCTGCTAACTCATTTCCCAATCTTTTTTTTCTTGGTTTCCTGAGACCCATTGATACGTGTAGCATTACAGTAAAGAATTTGGATTCAGGGTGTTTTCCACGTCGAAGTATCGTGTCTCCTACATGAACTGTTGTTGCATGAATTTTAACTAATACTTCATTATCCTTGGGAGTAGGCTTTTCTACCTCTTTGAGCTGTAGAACCTCTGGAGGACCATATTTTGTATACTCAACTACTTTCATAAGTCCTTATCATGATGCATTCTATATATATGATGACTTGATTCATAATGCGAGAAAACTAATAATAGAAAAATTAGAAATATTCTATATTTTCTTTATATAGTAGTTCATCAATCCAAGTATCTAAGAATAATCCTTTTCTAATAATATCCGTTTCAATAGATTCAATTTCATCTATTTTTAAATCCTCAAGTAAATCATTTAGTTGTTTTATGGTGTTAGTCCATACCCAGCATAATAGCGTGTTTGGGAGATTGCTAAACGTCCAACAAAACATGACAAATGGTTGGTGCTTTTCGCTTATCTGCTTTGATATCTTGACTCTATCTGCGGTTGGATTTAGGGTTATTAGCAAAAAAGTATAAATGTCAGTAGTATCTTCAAGAAAAACATTTATTGTTAATTCAATCAACCCCTCATCAATTAATCGTGTTAATCTTCGTCGGACTGTATTTGGAGTACTACGCACATCATCAGCTATTTCGGATATTGGTTTTCTTGAATCATTATGGATCGAGCGAATAATAGATAAGTCCAATTTATCAATTTTGGGAGATTTAGTTCTAGGGTAAATAAAATCTACTGGACAAGAATAATAAGAACCATCTCGCAAACCTACAATGGGAGACTGTATGTCTGCGACTTTTGATACAAAGGAAGTATAATCTCCCATTTCATGAACACT
>JBHLME010000162.1:0-8318 GCA_048938445.1 Promethearchaeota archaeon
AATGAGGAATTTTCTTTTTTAGATAAAAAAATTATAGTTACAGAAAAAGAAGAAATTGATTCTTCCTATAAAATTAAGTCTTATAATCAAAAATTAAAGTACATGGAAAACAAAAAAATTCCTCAGAAACCAATATCTATAGTCTTAAACCATTTTTTTTTGAAAAATAAATATATTTCTGAAAAGTCAAAAAAATCAATTATAAAAATTATTTACTGTCTAAAAGATAAAATAATAATTGCTATTACGAAATCTGGAAAAGATATTATTTGGAATAGAGATAAACTTATTCAAGATTATGGTTGGTTCTTTTTTATAGCTAAATCAGATATCGATGAAACAAAATTCAAAAAGCAGAGAGGAAAAAAAGAAAAAATAAAAGAAAATACGATAAGTAAAGAAAGTTTTCAGTTTGAAGATCTGGTTTTTCCAATTAAGCAAAAAGAAAACATGCGTCCATTATATCATACAAAAGAATATTACCAGAACATAAAGCTAATTAAATCCAAAAATGTTCCACAGACACCTATAATTGAAGTTTTGAAAGATTTTTTTTATAATAATGAGGATATTCCAATAAAGGAAAAAAAATCAATTAGGAAAATTATCTATTACAACAAAGAGAAAGTTATTGTGGTAAAATCTCTCATTGGAGATAAGATGTATGAAAATTTAGAAAATCTAGTAAGTAAGTATGGATGGTATTTCTACATAACTGGAGTTCCAGTCGGAGTCAGTGAAATTTCATTAGCGATTGATAAAATTGAGAAAAGATATAATCCCAACTATTTTAGAAGTTTATCCCTTTCTCAAAATAATAAAGACAAAGTTAAAATAACCATTTATCCAATAGTCCTTAAACCAAATCACAATTGCCATATTTTAGGATTAGGAAACATAAATATTTTACTGGATTGTGGAATATCTGAACTTTCACCTGAAGAGGGTGAAGAAGAAGAAAAATTTGATATATATAAAAAAACAGATGATTTTAAACATATCGAAGAATATCTTGAGAATCTTCCAAAATTAATCTTGGAAGAAGAAAAAATTAAATCTGAAATATTAAATCCTAAAATTGATGCTATTTTTATTTCACATTCCCATTTTGATCACATCTCGGGACTTAAGAAATTAATAGAATTATATCCAGATATTCCTGTATTATGTTCAAGAATTACATTAGATTTATTTCTCTTAAGAGATTCAAACTTTTTAAAACAAGAAAATCATGAAGAAATTGAAGAAGAGGAATATAAAAGTATTATAAGAAATGTAATTTATGTAGAAAATGGTGATAAAATTGAATTTAAAGATAAAGGTTGTTATCTCTCTTTTTTTCATGGTGGACATATGCCAGGAGCATTAATGCTATTTGCTAAAGTTAATAATTTTCGATTTTTATATACTGGAGATTATACATTTCATGATATTACTCCATTTGCAGGAACTAGAAGATTTTTAGAACAAATATCTCGCCCCATCGATTATCTTTTAATTGATGGTACTAGTGCTGAAGAAGATTTTGGAAATATTTCTGATCAATTTCATAGCTTAATACTATTTTTAGAACAAAAGGCAGAATATGAAGATAATGTTCTTATTGGAGCAGATCCATCGAGTTTAGCAATTACATTTATGCTTATTTTTTGGCGGTATTTTAGAAAATTACAATTAAGGCGAGGTTACAAAAAACGACCTAATATTTATGTAGATATGATGGTAAGAAAAAATATTCAAGTTATAAATCACCGCTATGAATATATTTATGGACCTATTTCAAGATTAATTCGTGATAAAGCAAACCCATTTAATAGCATAAAATTCAGATGGTTTGATCTTGACAATTTAGAGTTTTTACGAGAAAAAAATAATATAATTATCTCTCATCCTCCAGATCTGTCATATGGGATTATTAGAAATATCATTAATATTATTGGGCGCAATCCCCACAATCTTGTTTTTTTAGCAGGATCGATTCATGAGCAGCCCGGGATGGATTTAATTTCGGGAAGTGAGGAAATTGAATTTTCAGAAACATGGAAAATGCCTTTTCGTGCATTATTAATTAATACTTTTGCACCTCATCTTAAAATTAAGTTACATGCTGATAAAAATCAGTTAGCTGAAATGATAAAAAACCTTGAGCCCAAAAATGTTTGTTTTTTCCATCAAAGTCCCAAGAAATTAGAGGAAGCAGTAGAATATGTAAAAAACCTAGGTGTTGAAAAAGTTTCAATTCCAATTAAGAGAAAACTCTTAGTTTTAAATCAAGACGTAACCAATTTATAATTTCTTTAGCATCGAATTAGTAATTTTAAATAAAATGTTTTTAAACAAAATTATCCTAATATTATTTAACGTTTAATCCAATTTTCTGATAAAGATATGAGTGTTAATAATAAAATGAGCTATTCTAAATTACCAATTCGAATTGAAGGTAAATTTACAATTGGTAGATTTATTGTCCCTTTTCGCTTATTTGGCGATAAGCCGATTACAATAATTTTTGTAAATGGGGCTCAGCAAACAATGGGTATATGGAGAGATTTTATTAAGAGATTTAAGGAAGATTATCGTATAATTGTTTTTGATTTTCCAGGGCAAGGAAGAGCTGAGATATTATATGGTGATTATATAATTTCTTTCGAAGAACAAATGGAGGTTTTACATAATATTGTGTTAGCTCTCTCTACTTTAGGTGATAATTATTTAGTTGGAGCATCATGGGGTTCAATTGTAGCAGCAGGTTATGCTTCAAGACACCCAGAAAGGGTTAAAAAGCTGTTATTGGGTAGTTTTGGTTCTAAATTGAACGAATATATTATCGATTTGATGAAAGAGGGAAGAGAACTTGCTGAAAAAGGAGAGATTGCTAAGATAGGGCCTCTTTTGATCGATGGGTTTGGTGGGAATATCCCAGAAGCTTTAAAAGGAGCAATAAGGAAGCAATTTCAAAATATAAGCATTGATCAAGTTAAATCATTTGTTGCTCATAGCCAATTTGTTGAAAATACCGCAAATGTTATGAAAATTGTCGATCCAAAAAAAATAAAAGCTAAGACCTTGATGATTAATGGTGAAAAAGATACAATCGTAGATGCTAAAGAAAATGAATCTTTTGCCTCACTTATGCAAGATTGCGAGTTTGTAATTGTTAAAGGAACGGGACATTTTTTACATTTTGAAAATCCAAGTTGTTATGATATTTATAAGGATTTTTTCGCCAAATAATTATACAAAATTGAATATTTCCTTATTCAAATTTTTTTTTATTATAATAACAAACTCAATAATTATTTGTTGAATTCTAATATTTAAAAACACTAAATTTTAAATCAACTCTGTTTTATTTTAGTAATAGAGAAATGAGTAAAATTAGCGTGATTAAAAATTTATTCAGATAAGGTCATGGATCACTTCAGGAATCCCCGAAATATGGGTGAAATGAAAGATGCCGATGCTGTAGGAGAGGTAGGAAACCCGGTTTGCGGAGATTTAATGTTTATATATATTAAAGTAAAAGAAAAGAATGGAAAAGAAATTATTGAAGATATAACTTTCCAAACTTTCGGTTGTGCGGCTGCTATAGCAACATCCTCAATGATAACGGAATTAGCAAAAGGAAAAACTTTAGAAGAGGCCAAGAAAATTACGAGAGAGAATGTTGCAGATTCATTAGATGGTCTTCCACCTATTAAACTGCATTGTAGTAATCTAGCAGCTG
The DNA here is from genome assembly GCA_048938445.1 of Promethearchaeota archaeon. Classification (GTDB taxonomy): domain Archaea; phylum Asgardarchaeota; class Lokiarchaeia; order Sigyniarchaeales; family SOKP01; genus FT1-020. The sequence goes on from JBHLME010000162.1 coordinate 3,728, forward strand.
ATGGATTACAAATTGCAATTCAAAAATACTACGAAAAACGGAAAAATAGTAAATAGGATTAGAAATTCTTAAGGTCTTAAAATCTAGGTAATAAGATTAATATTATATATGTATTTTTAGAAAATTTGTCAATTATTATTCGTGAGATCCTTATTTTTATTTACAATTTATAAACAACATCTATATTTAATTCATTTGATTCCTCATTATTAGGATTAGTATTGGATGGTGAAAAAATATAGAAACGAAATCTAAAGAAAAAGTAAAAATAAAGCTTGGTGGAATGACATGTGCTAATTGCGCTTATAAAATTGAAACTAAATTAAAAGGATTAGAAGGTGTAAGTAGTTCAGTAGTTAATTTTGCCAACGAAGAAGCAACTGTTGAATATAATCCAAGGATTACAAATTATGATAATTTCAACGATGCTATTCGCAACTTAGGCTATAAAGCTACTTTAGCTAAGATTGATCTCAAGGTGATAGATTTACTTACAGAGAAAGAGTTTGGAGATTTTGTCAATAATGTAAAAAGAATTAGAGGAATTTATGATACAAGGGGGAATTTCAAAGCTTCTAAGATATTCATTGAATTCAATGAATTAGAACTCGATGAAAGTAAAATTTTCACTAGTGTGAAAAAATTAGGTCATAATATAGAGAAAGCCGCAGGTGCATTGGACAAAGAAATTGAAAAACATAAGAAAGAAATGAGATATCGACTCCGGATCTTAGGCATTTCATTATTTTTTACACTTATAATTACACCGATTAGTTGGTTTGTTGAAGAATCTTTTACAAAAGACTTAATTTTATTCTTTTTTGCAATGGGCAACTATACGATAGCAGGATCATTCTTTCTTATAGGCGCTTATAAATCTTTAAGGAATAAATCGACAAATATGGATGTCTTAGTTGCTTTAGGTACAACTACAGCACTAGTATACTCGATTTTAACTACATTCTTTATAGAAGGAAAGACGTTTTATGAAGCAATGAGTATGATTTTATCATTTTTACTAATTGGAAAATATTTTGAACATAAGACCAAGGGTCAAACTTCTGAAGCAATTAAAAAATTAATAGGATTACAACCCAAAACAGCAACTTTATTGAGAGATGATAAAGAAATCGAAATTCCTATAGAAGAAATTGAAGTAGGTGACATTTTAATAGTGAGACCAGGTGAAAAAATCCCTGTTGATGGAAAAGTAATTAAAGGGAAGACTAAGGTTGATGAATCTATGATTACAGGTGAGAGTAGATATATTAAGAAAGAATTAGAGAGTGTCGTAATTGGTGCTACAGTTAACCAAACTGGATTAATACATATGGCAGCTGAAAAAGTGGGAAAGGATACTCTTTTATTTCAAATCATTGATTTTGTTAAAGAAGCTCAAAGTAAGAAAGCGTCAAAACAACTTCTAGCTGATAAAGTGAGTAATTATTTTGTCCCAATTGTAGTTTTGATAGCAACAGGAGCATTTCTTTATTGGTATCTTATTGCTCAAATTGGATTAGAACTATCATTATTAGTTTTTACTTCGGTAGTTGTTATATCATGTCCTTGTGCCCTAGGTTTAGCTATTCCCACCGCAGTAATGGTAGGAACTGGTAAGGGTGCAGAAAATGGCATATTGTTAAAGGGAGGAGACTCTTTAGAAGCGATTAATACAATTAATACAATAGTATTTGATAAAACTGGCACATTAACAGTTGGGAAACCAAAAGTTTCTATAATCTTTACAGAAAAAGACTTAGAAGGTCATGGATATGATGAGAATGAGTTATTGATTTTTGCTGGGAGTGCAGAAATGGGATCTGAACATCCTCTTGGACAAGCAATTATACAAGAAGCGAATCAAAGAGGATTAAAACTTGAAACTCCTATAGAATTTGATGCAATTCCAGGAAAAGGAATTAATACTAGGATTAATAGTAAAACTGTGTTGATAGGTAATGAAAAGTTGATGACAGATAATAACATAATTATTGATAACTACAAAAATAAGTATGATGAATTTCAACAACAAGGAATAACAATTATTTTGATCAGCATTGAAAATAAAGTTAGAGGAATAATTGGAATATCGGATAAAGTCAAAGATCAAGCACCTTATGCGCTAGATAAGTTACGAGAGAAAGGATTAGAAATTTATATGATTACTGGTGATAATAAACAAACGGCTCTAAGTATTGGAAAAGAATTAAAATTTGATGAACGTCAAATTTTAGCAGAAGTCTTACCCAACGACAAAGCATTGACAATACAGAAGCTTCAAGAGTCAGATGACCATAAAGTAGTAGGAATGGTTGGGGATGGAATAAATGATGCTCCTGCTTTGGCTCAGGCAGATGTGGGAATTGCTATAGGTTCTGGAACTGATGTAGCGATTGAAACAGCTGACATTGTATTAATGAGAGGAGATCTTCGAAATGTAGTATCAGCTATTAATCTTTCAAAGAAAACTTATAGGAAGATGATTACAAATCTATTTTGGGCATTCATATATAACCTCATAGGAATCCCAATTGCTGCAGGGATCTTATATTATGCTACAGGTTTCTTTTTACCTCCCTACTTAGCTGCTGTCTTCATGGCTTCAAGCTCGGTATCAGTGGTAACCAATGCTTTATTTCTGAAGAGATACGAACCTAAAACACCTCAACAAGTTGAAGAAGAAAGACTATTGACTTTTCAAGAAAAAGTAACAGATCCCGTATGTGGAATGGAAATTGATCCTAGGAGAGCGATTGAGTATGAGTATAAAAACAAAATCTATCACTTTTGTAATCCAAATTGTGAAGCTCACTTCAAAAGAGATCCTGAAAAATTTAAAAATTACGATGCGATGGATCCAAAGCTCATGCAAATGAAAAGTCTAAAAGAAAGTGAAAAAAAAGAAATTACAAATAAAAATTTACAAAAAAAAAAGGAGGATAAAAAAATGGGAAAATTAAAATGTGTGGAATGTGGATTGGAACAAGAACTTCCAATGCATTGTGGTCAACCTATGCATAGGGAGGGTAATCAGTTAGTGTGTTGGATGGGTGCTTCTTGTGGTGCTCAGTCAATCCCAGAACATCATGGAAAACCTATGGAAATTATTGAGTAAATAATAGTTAAAATTATTATTAAATTAAAAAAAGGTGAAGAAAAAATATGGAATTAAAATGTATAAAATGCGGGAACATTGTTGAGACGCTTCCAAGACACTGTGGTCAAGATATGATTTTTAATGAAGAAACCGGAGTGTTAGAGTGCTATATGGGAGAATCTTGTGGTTACATAGATTTGGATAATTTTATCTGTGAAAATTGTTGCAAATAATAAAACTTATTTTTTATCTTATGTTTATCTAATTGTACTAAAAAATTATATTAACTGGTAAATAAAAAGATAAATTAACGAATCATTGCACTACCAATTTTAAGGGTTTAGGTGATAAAATGAGTGAGCAATCAAATCAAAGGTCTAAAATGAGAATCATTTGTCCGTTTTATGATTCTTGTATTTTACCTAAGAATTTTAATTGTAATGATTCTAAAGCTATAAATGTGTGTAGTGAATTTCAGCTAAAGAAAAAGCATTTAAATAATAAATAAGTAAATTGAGTTATTAAATTAGATTAAATTAATTCATTAGACTTGTTCAAAACCTTTTTTAACTTTCTCTTTTTTAAAGTCAGCCAAGTTTCTAAAAAAGTGAATAATAATAAACCAATTAAGCAAATCAAAGCCCCCACTAGAAATGCCACTTGATATGCAAAAATATCACTTTTTCCTGAGTTTATTAAGAAGTCTATCAATGGTCCTGATATAAGAGTACATGCAAGACCCCAAGATAAAAAAAATGTGGTGTTATATACCCCAAATAATTTTGCACGAATTCTTGAGGGCATTAATGTGGAAGCAAAAGTATATGATGACGCATAGATTATTACTTCAGCAGTACCTACAAGGAAACTTCCAATAAAAAAAATTGGCAAATAAGGGGTAGTTGCGATGATAATTAGAGCGGTTATCCCAATAATAGTACCAACTATTAAGGTCAATGCATTACCAATTTTTTTACTTAATAGCCCTGCGGAGATTCCGACAAGAATGACTGAAATTGAACGCATATTTGCTATAAAACTTAGCATTACATCTCCGACATTAAAACCAGATTCAAGTTTCAAATATTGAGGAAAAGGCACTGAAATTGAGTTTCTTCCAAAATTAATAAAAATAAGGGCAATTATGAATATAATAAAAACGAAAACATTATTTTGATTATTATCAGATTCGTTCTCATAATTATCTTCTATTTCCTCTCTTAGAGTTGTTCCACCTTCAGGAGCAAAAATTAGCATTGGAATAACTGAAATAAACATGACTAATGAAGCTATAAGAAATAAAGAACCATATCGGAAACCTAATCCTCCATTATAGAGAAATCCACCAATAAAAATTCCTATAATACGTCCTGATCCTCCTATACTAGTTAAATACCCCATAATTTTACTACGATTTTTAGAAGGATATATATCACTTACCAATGCACTCCATCCAATATTAGACATTGACCAAAACATTTCTATAATCGTTAA
>JBHLME010000038.1:0-32894 GCA_048938445.1 Promethearchaeota archaeon
ATTTCCGTGGCATTTCCATTTGCTAATAAGTACGTGATTAGATCCTCAAAGGCCGCTTCATGAGTGCTAAAATCAGCACGAAGCGTAGTTCTTTCAGCATTTGAATCGGATCGGAGGTAATCTTGTACTATAAACACCTGTTCCATTAGTTCGGCTTTTAACATCGTGGCATTAGCTCTTGGATACATCGAATCTTGATATGTTATTAGCAACGTGATGTTTGTTTCTTGGGTTTCATGCTCATCAACGATATGATGCAATGTTTCATTTATTAAATCTAAAGTATTAAACGAACCAGTACTGTTAGTAATGGCATCATAAATTACTTCAGCATAATCTTCCATCTCAATTATCAAGGATTGTTCTTCTGGCATTAATGTAGCAACATTAGATAAATGTTCATTGAATTCATTATAAGCTATATCAAACTCAGCCTCTTTCCCTTCCACTTCTCCAATTACATATTTATGATATAATAACATCATGTTTTCCATATCAGTTATTGCTTCCATAGTGTTATCTGCTACAACCATCTCATGATTTGTTATATCCGTGATTGAGGAGCTTAAAGTATTAACTTGTAAGAGTCCAACTATACCTATAATTGTAGCTATGATCATAAGGAAACCGAATCCCATTGTCATTCGCCTACCTATATTCATACTATTACACCCCTAAAATTTCCAGTTATTTTTTTTAGATAATTAGAATTTGTTATAAGAAAATGACTTTTCTTAAATTAAAAAAAACAATTTTTGTTTAATTGATTATAATAAATTGAATATTTAAATATTTTTTTTATAATATTTACTATATTTATTATATTTTTTTATACTAAAAAAAGGATTTCTTATTAAAAAAAAAGCATAAACAATCTTTTTTTTTCATGAATTATTGTAATAATAGAATTATTTAAAAATCTTTTTTTACCTAATATAATAATATGAAAGAGGAAAAGCAAAAAAAACATATAGGCTTCACGATTAGTGAAGAGACTGGTGAAAAATGGAAAAAATTTGCAGACGAAAATAACATTTCTACGCTCTCAAAACTGATTAGAAATGCTGTTAACTATTTTATTGATTCTCAAGATCAAATTCAATTTTTTAATAATTTGTCAAATTTTTCAAGAGATCTCAAAAGTCCTTTAACATTAATAAAAGGATTTTCTCAATTAATACTTGAAAATAATAAAGACCAATTGGACTTCGACGTATTAATCAAGATAAAACAGATTTATGACCAAAGTTTGATACTTGAAAATATAATTAATGATTCAATTTCAGGTACTCCAATAGAGAATTTTAAATTTGACATACTCATTGTGGATGATGATGAGGCAACTTTAAAGTTATTAATGGAATATTTTAAAAGTCAGGGATATAATGTGAAAGTAATTTCTAAAGGATTAGATGCAGCAAAAATTTTACATAATTGCATTCCAAAATTAATTCTTGTTGATATTCTACTTCCTGATATTGATGGATATAAAATATGTACCATGATCAAAAATGATAAGATGCTACAGAAAATTCCAGTATATTATATAACAGCTCTGGATAGGTTAGAAGTAGAAAAAAAAATGAAAGAAACTAAAGCTAATGGTTATTTTTTAAAACCTTTTAATTTAAAAGAATTTAACAAGTTATTTGATCTTCTTTAAATGTACATGATACATGAAATTCTAATTAATTATAATATTCATTTTATTTTTATCATAAAAATTTAAATTTATGATAAAATACTGTTATATTGGAATTAATAAAATCATGCAATTTAAGTGAAAAAAGTCGTGGATCCTGAAAAAACAAAAGAAATGAAACGATACGAAGAAATTACGGGTAAGTTTGCAATTTGGCGTGGTTTAGTGACAGAGGGATTTAAAAAATGGCAAAAAGGAGAAAAAATATATGAACAAGATAAAGAAAGAATTACGATTCTAGTTCCAGATGAAAAAAAAAATAAATGGAATGATTTTGCTGAAAAAAACGACTATACATCAATTTCTAAAATGATACGAGAAGCTGTTGATACTTTTATCGATTCAAGATTAAAACATAAATCAATGAAGGGAGTATTAGAAATAACCCATGGATTAAAAGAACCCTTAACTTTAATTAAAGGTTTCTCACAAATAATTCTTGAAAACTATAAAGATGATTTAAAATGGGATGTATTAACCAAAATTAATGATATTTTTGATCAAAGCTTAATTCTTGAAAGTAGAATTAAAGAAATATCAGAACAAGTACAAGATGATGAAGTTCAATATGATGTACTAATCATTGAAGATGATACATCAACAATTAAAGTATTAGCTAATTTTTTTGAAATTAAAGGACATACTTATAAGATCTTAATGAATGGTGCTGATGCTATAAATGAGATTATAAGGTCCAATCCTAAAATCATATTATTAGACATTCTTTTACCTGATATTGATGGATTTGAAATTTGTAAACAAATAAAATCCATTGAGACTCTTAAAAATAATAAAGTTTTTTATATTACAGCAATACCTGGAGATGAAGTAGAAGCTAGAATGATTGAAACAAAAGCAGACGGCTATTTTTTAAAACCATTTGATTTTGGCCAATTCAATAAATTATTACAATTTTTGAAATAATTTTTTAGCATTCAATTATATTGTTCAGAATCTAATATTCATTACATAATCTTTTTTATGTGTAGTTATTTTTTATTTGTTACCATCTAAAATGATTATTGTTTAATTATTGAAAATATGGATGTTAAAATAAAATATGGGTTTATAGCACTTTGGATAATAATATTTCAAACGATCTTAAAGTCTATGGGAATATTATTAACAGGTAGTTTAAGTTTTTTATCAGAATCAGTTGATACTTTTGTGGATATATTTTTTGTCTCTTTAACTCTTTATTCAGTGAGAACAAGTCTCAAACCTGCGGATTATGAACACATGTATGGTCATGGAAAAACAGATCCTATTGGTGCTCTTATCCAAGGTGTAGTTTTAATTATCTTATATATCTTCATCTTGAATAATGCTATTCAAGTAATATTAAGTGGAACTTATTCCATATCATCTCCAGAAATAGGATTACAAATAATAATCATATCATTTCTAATTAATATGGTTTTTTCAAGAATCTTAATATGGAAAGGGAAGAAAAATAAAAGCCTCTCATTAGAAATTCAAGGTTTAAATTTATTCCAAGATTCTTTACGGGCAGTAGTTGTTGTGATAAGTTTTATTTTTTCTTTGTTTGAAATTTATTTTCTTGATTTTATTTTTAGTATTATTTTATCTCTTTGGATTATCTATGGGGCATTAAAATTGATAAAAAAGGGGATTAAGGAACTAACGGACGTGAATCCTATAAACCAAATTATCATTGAACAGCTTAGAGAAAATATTTTTTATCTTGATCATGTAAATGGTGTTGAAGATATAAAAGTTAGGGCGAGTGGAAATATACTTTTTTTAGAAGTGCGATTATCCGTCGAGGATCATATTTCAGTCATACATGCGAATGAAATAACAAAATCAATACGATCTATTAGTAAAGAACTAATCCCATTTTATAATATAGAATGTATAATAGAGATGAACCCTCTGGGAGGAGAAAAATCCGTTAGCGAAAATTTGATAAATCTTATCTATTCAATCTATTCCGATTATGTAAATATTTTAAACATAAAGGATGTAAACGTGTTTAGTATTGAGAATGAATTATATTTATCAATGATACTTATTGTAGATAATTCTCTTACACTCAATGAAGCACATGAAATTTGTACTAATTTTGAAAATGAAATAAAGAATCAAGCGACTTATTTATCAAGAATTATAACTCATATTGAGGGTGTTAAAAGATTAGAAGCCATAACACCAAAAGAATTATCTTGTTATCCTGTAGATCAAAAAAGAATGAATGAAATCCAAAACCAAGTTGAGAATGTTTTAAGAAATTATAAGAAAGTTAAGGGCTATCATGGATTGGAATTTTGGACAGCAATAGATCATTGTGTTCTAGAACTACATGTGTTTTTTGAAGGTAATTTAAATATCTCTGAAGTACATGAGTTCATTACAGATATAGAAAAAGATATAAAAACAACACTTAAAATTGCAAATCTTAAAGATATTATTTTACATTCAGAACCATTAAAAGGGCGCACAGATGGGATAATTTTTTGAATGAAATTAAAAAGGAAAATTATATTTATTTAATCCAAGTTCTTGTTGCATGATTTTTATATCCTGTTGTATGCTTTTATTAATCGGAATCCCATTTTGTCTCCTTTCTAATTCTTTATAGTATTCTTTTTCCCCTGCTGTATAAATTTTATTTTTTCCTGGAGCTTTTTTTGAGGAGCGAAGCGCTCTCATTATATTTCCAGTAATTCTTTTAAAAATTTTCAGAGGTATGAAATTATCTATGTTAATTGCGAGAAAGAAGTGCCCTACTTTCAGCCTTTTTTGGCCATTCTCATATATTCCCATAGTATCTTTAAGATAAACGCCATCTTGTAAAGCAGAGGATAAGATCTCGACAAGGGTAGCATATCCATAACCTTTATATCCAGACATTCCCTCGCCCTTGCCTCCCAATGGTAATAATGCTGCTGAATCATCCAATAAATCATGTAATACATCATCAGGATTTGTTTTAGTATTTCCATCTTTAGTTATCACGACTCCCTTGGGTAATGGTTTATTTGAACGTTGATATACCTCTACTTTACCTCTTTGAACTATAGAAGTTGCACAATCAATTAGAAAAGGAAATTCCTCATCTGTAGGCACACCAGATGTTAAGGGATTAGTCCCTAACATTGGCTCGACACCAAATGTAGGAGGCACGGCAGGTCGAGCATTAGTCGTTGTGATCCCAATCATTCCTTCCTTGATAGCCATTAATGAGTAATAACCCGCAATCCCGAAATGAGTAGAATTTCTAACAGCTACAGCTCCAAGCCCGTACTTTTTTGCTTTTTTGATTGCCAAACTCATTGCTTCATGAGCAATAACAGGTCCCATACCACAGCCTCCATCAATAACAGCAGTTGTAGGTCCCTCCTTTACTATGTTTATTTCAGTTTTTATATTATAAATCCCAGCTTTAATCCGGTCGTAATACATCTTGCAACGTTGAATTCCATGAGAATCAATACCCCTTAGATCGGATGTAATTAAAACGTCAGCAATAATTCTAGTATCTTTTTTAGGAACGCCTAGACAAATAAATACATCTCTCATAAAATTCATTAGAGTTTTAGCGTCAATTTTAACTATTTCCGATGATTCAGATAATACTTGATTTTGAATTGTCATTATTAACTCATTATTATCCTGTGATATACACAAAATAGATTACCAAGTTTATATATTTATCTAGATAAATATTTGTCTAAATAGGTACTTCTTTTAATAAAAATAATGGAAATTTTTAATAAAAACCTAAGAAAATATAATTAAAAAGGAAAAACATACTTATCAAGACCTAATTCTTTTTGCATGGTAATAATATCATGTTGTAGGTTCTTATTTATTGGTATTCCAATTTTTTTTCTCTCATTCTCAGCAATATATTCCTTTTCACCTGCCGTGTAAATTCTTTCTGCTCCAGGTTCTTTTTTAGCACTTCTAAGACCTCTCATTATATTTCCTGCAGTTTTTGTAAAATTTGATAATGGTAAAAAACTCTCAATATTTATAGCTAAAAAGAAGTGCCCCACTTTTAACCTCTTTTGATTTTCTTCAACAATTCCTATTGTATCTCTTAAATATATCCCATCTTGTAACGCTGCAGATAAAATTTCAACTATCGTGGCATATCCATATCCCTTATAACCGGAGGTTTCTTCACCTCTTCCACCTAAAGGTAATAACGCTGCCCGTTTATTAGATAAGTCTTTTAGAACTTTACTGGGATCTGTTTCAGTTTTACCATCTTCAGTAATAATTGTTCCTTCAGGTAAAGGTTTATTTATCCTGTTATATAACTCAACTTTACCTCTTTGAATGATTGACGTAGCACAATCAAGAACAAAGGGAAATTCCTCATCAGTTGGAGCCCCCATAGTTAAGGGATTAGTACCTAGCATTGGCTCTACACCAAATGTTGGGGGTATTGATGGGCGAGCATTAGTAACTGTTATACCAATCATTCCTTCTTTTATTGCCATAAGTGAATAATATCCAGCGATACCAAAATGAGTGGAGTTTCTCACGGCAACAGCACCTAAACCAAACTTCTTCGCTTTTTCTATAGCCATACTCATTGCTTTATGAGCTATCACATGACCCATCCCACAGCCTCCATCTATAAGTGCTGTTGTTGGCCCATCATTTATCACTTTGATTTGAGTCCTGACTTCATATATTCCTTCTTTAATTCGATCGTAATACATCTTACACCTTTGTATTCCGTGAGAATCAATTCCTCTAAGATCTGATGTTATCAACACGTCTGCAATGATTTTAGCATCATCATTAGGGACACCAAGCCCTAAAAAAACATCCCTCATAAAATTCTCGAGAATTTCAGCATCAACATACGAAACTTTATCATTCATTATAATCAATTTATTAATTTACTCTATGATATAATCTATATCATTCCATTTCATTAAATTATTACTATTTAAAGATTAATATCAATGTTCAATGTAAAGAACCTAGAAAAAAGTTTTTATTTACATTCTAATATAATAAACATGAGACCATGGAAAATAAACCACTATGTAGTACATGCAAACATAATGCGCAAATATCATTATGTGGACCTTGTATAGAACAAGGTTCTCAAATGATTGATAAAATTGCAATTGATTTAGGTGTTGAGATTGCTAATCCTGAAGACAATATTAATAAATATAAATATTCCTGTAAGATAATCATGAATTATCCCGAGGATTTTAATGATTTAGATCCATATAATTGCAAATATTATTTGAACTCTTGTCTTGGATTTCGATAATACGTATTATTATTAATAACTAGTATAGTCCTTTCAAGATCTATACGTTTTCTCCTCTCATAAAAAGTCTCCTTTTATTTAAATAATTTTAATATTCTAAATGATCAGCTTTTCCTTTACTGTCGTAATTTTACATGTAATACATACATGATATCCCCTTTTTTGAATCTTTAAGTATACATTTATTTCATGCGAATCAATGATCTTGAAAAAAAAGTCAGTGGTTTGATTTTTTCAAAGGAAATGACGGTAGAAGATGATGGGGAAGGAATAACATATGTATTTCCAGATACAAAAGAATTTCTTTCCATGGCAAAGAGAAAATTTGTTAATAGAGGATTACTATCTGAGGAACAACTATAAAATAATCTATGATAATTGTAATTTAAATTATAGGACTCCAATATAGTACATTTTCTTGTAGGTTACTCTAATACATCTAAAAATACAATAAAACAGTAAGAAAAGAAAGCAAGGAAATAATTTAATCACCAATCTTAACTCAAAATCAAAAGATCTTTTTTAATTTTATTTTTAAGAAATCAATAGATTTTAATTTTTAAATGCACTAGTAATAATTGACCGTTTAGGGCACGGTTGATACTCTTTACTGAGTGGACCACAAAATGCTCTTAGTGGAAAGTGCCTAATTTAAGGTTTTCATGAGTAGTAGTATGCCATTGTTATATTCCGGCGAAGCACCGGCTACATAGGTGGGTGCTTGGGCATTAAAACTTGTAGGAGTTTTATAAGTCCATAATGTGGAACCCGCTGAGGCCCGGGAGGGAGCAGGTGTAACACGAGGCGTTCACGCTTTGCAGTGCAGGTGTGGAGGGGTATGACAGCAGGTTATACTATTAGGATTAGAATCGAGGATTAGGTTTTTTAATATAATCTTTCAATTTAAATTATATTTTTAGACTAAACCTTAACAATCGGTTTTTATCTTCTTCTGCATAATCAATTCCAACCCTTTTGTGTAATACAATATTTGATTTATTTATCTTTTCACCTTCGGAAAAATAAAGGTGGGTATCTTTAGAACAAGAATCTCGTCCATTAAATAAATCTTTACTTATATTAAAAGCCATGCAAAGCTTACTTGGGCCATCAACTAAATTTTTATAATTTTTACCAAGTTTTACCGTTCGATTCTTTTTCATTATATCAATACCATCAATAGGGTATAAAGCTCTTATAAATATTGCACATGGAATATCTTCAGGTTCTGTTATTACGTTTAAACAGAAATAAGTTCCATAAATATAGTAAACATACAGCGTCCCTGGCTTCATGTACATGATTTTTGTTTTTTCTGTTTTTTTATAATTATAGCAATGACATGCTTTATCTTCAGGACCAAGATAAGCTTCAACTTCTATAATTTTACCAACCATAGTTCCATTAACCGTATTTCTAATGAGATATTTTCCCAATATATCCTTGGCTATGAGTTGGGTATCTCTTGAAAAAAAATCCCGAGTTAATCTTTTAAATTCCTTCAATATTTCATTCTGCTGACAAGTATTTTATTATAAATGATTAGAAATTAATACTTCATGAGTTTAGTTTAATTAATTCATTTTTAAAAAAACTATCAAGATGCGCATTTGATGCTATAAAAGCGAATCTCAAATCAATCGAAAGTTCTTTATCAAGATCCTTTCCTTCAAAAGTAAATATTTTACCTCCAGCTTCTTTCAATATTAACAATCCTGCAGCTAAATCAACTAAACGCATTGATTTTTTAAAATTTATATAAGCATCCATACTACCTTTAGCTACTTGACACAAGCTTAAAGCACAGCTTCCCATTACTCTAACTCGATAAATTTTTTTGATAATATCCTTATATTTGATTAAAGCATTCATTAGTTCATTCAATCTAAAATCTACTTCAAAAATACAAGAATCCCTAATTGTTTTAGTAGAAACGGATATATGTTCTCCATTTTTAAACGCTCCTTTTCCTTTTTCCGCCCAGTATAAATCTTTTGATATCAAATCAAGAACTACTCCTTTTTCTATACTGGTTATATTATCTCCAATAGCGAAAGCAATTGATACCGAACAAAAAGGTATACCTCTTACTGCATTATTACTTCCATCAATTGGATCAACAATTAATTTAAATTTGTTTTGAATCGCTTTTTCTTTATCACCAATAAATTTTTCCCCTATTTCTTCACTAATAAGCAAAATATCAATCCTTGATTTTTCTAAGATGTCTATAACAACTTTTTCAGCTACAATATCAATATGCATTGAAATATCACCTCCAGCACCTTTCTTTATTTTTTGATTCGCTAATTCAGTTCCTAATAGGGGATGGACAGCGTCGTATATCTCTAATGCCATTTGTTTTAATAAATCGATTGAAACTTCCATTATCATCTTCATGAAATTAGTATAATTATGAGAATAGTGGATTTAAAATAATATTTTTGAAGAAAATTAAATATTATTCATTTTTTATATTGACTAATTAATAATTACATTAACTCGATTTCGACAAGCACGGATTCGGGGATGTGTATCTTCATGATGAGATGCATGCTTCTTTCATTGGCAATTATTTCAAAAAGGCGTTTATGAATGCGCATTTCAAATTTTGCCCAAGTAGATGTTCCTTGACCAGAGGGTGCTTTCATTACTGGTACCCTTAATCTTTTTGTAGGCAAGGGAATTGGTCCATACTTTTTAATCCCTTGGGTTTTACAAACATTCTCAATTTGCTCGCATACAGACATTAAGGAGTCTAGCTGAGTACTTGATAATCTTATGCGAGCTTTTTGAATGTTTTAATCACCTTTAATACTTTAGAATAAGTTATATTCATTAATAATTATATTAAACGTAATTATGAAAATAAATTCTAATAAATAAATTTTTTGTCTAGAATAATCCTTTCTTGAAAATATTAGAAATATAATAGAAATTTATTACCTAAATGGACATTTTTGAGATATTTTTTTGCAATTTTCAAGCATTTTTCTGCCTGATCTCGAGGAGTAATAGGTAAATCTTTCATTTGATAATCTCCATGGAATACGAGAAGACTATATGGAATTTCATTATTTATTGATCCAATAAAACGTGCTATTTTTTCCACTTCTCTATGATTTACATAACCAGGGACCATTAAGGTACATGCACTCATTTCTGGCATTTCCTTTTCTCTTGTCCCGAAATATTTTTCTGCTAAATAATTAAAATTTTTAAGAGTTCTTTTATTACTCCTCCCACATAGAGCCAAATTGAGTCTTTCATCAAAACTTTTTAAATCGAATTTAATGTTTCCCCCTGTTTTAATTGCTATTTTCATACAATTCTCTATTAAATTTTGATTACCGCTTCCATTCCATTCCCAACAAAACCTAAATTTACGATCAGGCTCATTTTTATGAATAATTTTTAGTATATTATTTGCGAGATTTATAGAAAAAGGTAATTGAGCTTCAGGTGTTCCTCCGAAATAACATAAACAAGTAATATCTTTTTTTTTACATATCTGATTTGTTAAAGTATCAACATCAGAAAGTCTTTTATTGGATATCCATTTATGAGATGAATTTTGGCAAAAAAGACAATTAAAAGTACAACCATAGAGAAAAGCAGCATAACTAAAAGTCCCAAATTCTGGTCCATTGAAATCAGAATATTGAGGATATCCTGCCGAACTTCCCGCAGGACAAAACCATGAATTACAGCAATTTGTAGGATTTGGATCTATATAACCATGAATATACCCTCTTTTTCTATTTGGAAAGGGTAATTCTCCGCTCTCATTTTTTTTTATGTTTCGCAACCCACAATAACTAACATCATCAAAGGAGAGTTTACATTCATTTAAACAATAATTACATTTTAATTGAACATTATTATTTGCAGAAGGGGGCGTTTTTGGTAGATTTTCTAGCTTGCGGACTTTTTCATGAACGGCCATTACATGGTCTTTAACAAGATTCCAGTCTTCATTAAGAATGCAATCCCTACAAATCTCTAATATTTCAGAGATAAGTTTATCTTCTTTTTGGCAAAATTTACACTTTCCCATTTATTATCCTTCTTTTTTTAACAACAGAAAAGTCTGACCTGCTTTCTGTTTGGGATTATTTTTTATAATATAACCGTCAAACCCATTATCTTTAAATGAAGAACTAAATAAGTCTAATTCACTTTCATTCTGAGGATAAAATTCAATAATAGCTCTTCCTTTTCCTTTTAAAATACCTCGTAGAAACTTAGCTGTATTATTTACTACTTTCCTTTCCTCCCTAGTTCCTTCAAGTCCATAAATTATAAAGTTGTATGCTGACACGGAAATAATGTGATCAATACTCCTTTTTCTTAATGGTAAATAATTTATATCTGCTAATATTAAGTCCAAGTTATCTAACATCCTTACATTTTTCCTTTCATTGGCCTTCAAAAGCATATCTGGTAGGACATCGATACCAATTACTCGAAATCCGTTATCAATTAGAACCTCTGACGAATATCCAGTGCCACATCCCATATCTAATATTAAATACGGAAAATTTTCATCAATATTGTTTTTCCCTAAATTATTATCATAGAGATATTCAATGCATCTTAACGTTGTCTTTTTTTGATTTCGTTCCATCCATTTTTGATTATTATATTCCTTAGCAAATTCTCCCTTGTAAGAATCTGGAAATTTAGGTAGATAATTTTTTCGTACCAATAGCACTCATAATACATAAATAATTAAAGGTTTTTAAATGTTGAAAGGTAAATGTAAATTAAAACAAAAATATTCATCATAATATCATGGCTCAAGCTCAATCTAAAAAAGTATCAAATAAATGCCGGACAATCTTGATTTGCGATGATGAAAGTGATATTGTTTATCTTGCGGAAAAAATCTTAATTTGGGGAGGATATAATACAATAACCTGCAGTAACGGTAAAGAAGTATTGGAGACAATGGAAAAAATGCATAATGAGATTGATTTAATACTTCTGGATATCAGAATGCCTGTAATGAATGGTCATGAAGCATTAAAAGAACTAAAAACTATAAAAAGATTCAAAGATACTCCTGTCGTGCTATTTACCATAAATAATTATAATCAAGACGTTCAAAAAGGTCGAGAATTAGGAGCAGATGCATTCTTACCTAAACCATTTTCGGCAAGAGGATTATTAAAATTCATACAAGAAATGTTAGAAATCCCTTGAGACGTTAAAGATTATTTAAAACCTAAATAAAAATAATTTAGTGTTAACATCCTTATATCAATGCATTTATGTTATCGTTATGATATAATGACTTTAAATATCAAAACAACTTAATATGTAATTATACCATTTAAATTTTTAATGGGATAAAAGCCATTTGAAATATATTTAATTAAAATTAACGAACATTTTTGAACTATTACCGGGTTTTGGTTGGAAATGATAAAACAGGATAATGAAAGTAGTGTCATGAAGAAGTCAATCCTAATCGTAGATGATGAGCCCGATATTGTTAATTTAACTGAGAAATTTTTGAACTTAGGTGAATTTAAGACAATTACTTGCATTAATGGAAAAGAAGCTTTAAAAATTATAGAGGAAAGATATGAAGAAATTGCTCTTGTTTTGCTTGACCTTATGATGCCAGGTCTTTCAGGGTATTCTATCTTGGAAAGTATCAAATCAAATGAAAAATATAAAGATATTCTTGTTGTATTATTTACAGTTAAAAGTTTTAACGAAGACATCAAAAAAGGTCGAGAAATGGGAGCAGATGGATATTTGACAAAACCATTTGCTGGAAAAGAATTAGTGAAATTAATAAAGGAGATATTAAGAAATAAGAGAAATTAAGTATTTTATCTTGATTTTATAATTCTTATTTTAATAATAAAGTATTTAGCTGTTATAGATAAAGGTATTTCAAGATATTACTTGCTTTTATCTCTATAATACATAAAAATTATATATTTTTTTTAAAAAAAGAAAAAAATTTAAAAAATATTTCTTAAAAAGAATAGCCATATCAAATACATTCCAATACTTATAGTTGCTGCAATAACAAGCGTTTTTCGAATCATATGAACCTTATGAGATCGTGGGTTCCTTCCTTTTCGATCTAATAACTTAGGGAATAGAGAATGATTATGAGGTTCTATTTGATACCAATATGCTGTAGATGACCAATCGTCGCCCCGATGGTTGTCGTGGCCATGCTCTATGGAAACGATGATCTCATTGTTAAAATATATTGGATCCTCAATATGATATCTATAGTAAGTGATTTTCCCCCACCAATTAAAGCCACCAGCTAATATAGTTCCATGATATGGAGCGGATTGAGTATGCCTCTGGCTATATGCTTGGTTCACGTAATCTTCCGTTCCCGTTCCATATAATGTAGGTATACCTTTTTCAACATCCTCATCAATAAAGATCATATCGTCGCCTTCACCAGGCCAGTTTAAAAATGGAAAAAATGTAATGTTATCAATATTGAGATTACATCCAACATAATGACCTTTTCCCTTCGCTTCAAGGATTTTATAATTATATTCCAATGGATCTATATTGTTGCCACCTAAAAAATTAAAATCTACCGGTTTTATTCTCTTAAACTTCTTTCCAGTCTCACTATTTCTTTTCTTTACCTTGGTTGGATTTTCACGTCGCCATTGAGCATGAAACCTCCCATATTCTCCATCATTTTCTAATCCATCTTCATAGCTTTCATAATCGATATAATAATAAAAAGTAAATGATTTTGCATTATCGTTTTCAAGCGTGATTTTAAATCCTTTAGAGTATGGCATTGGCCACCAACAATTGAATCCCTTTCCACTCTGAGGGCTCATCTGAAGAGGTAAAGAAACAAAATTTTTTCGCTTGGCATGACCCATTCCAAAGAAATCTCCTAATGGAGCTTCTACACTAGGATTTTTTTCAGATTCACCATCCCAGTACATTCTTAAAATTGTATTTCGTAGATAATATTTTGCCAGACACATACAAGTACACCATATATGAGTAATACACCCTGCTCCTTCTATTTCTCCTAAAATAGCGGTTTCTCCAGGTTTTATTACTAAATAATCGCGATTTCCGCCTTTTTTATCGTAACTTGAAATACGTCTTCTTTTCATTGAATCAGGTCTGATTTTTGCTATGTCATGTAATGAACTTTTTCCTAACTTCATAATATAGTATCTATGTATAAATAAATAAAAGTATAATCGGATTTTAGCATAAAAGAATAGGCTAAAATATTTCAATAATAAGTTATTATGAAGAGTATTATATCACTATGCGATCAATATAGAAAATGACGAAAATAGTTGTAATAGGTATGGGATATGTAGGAATCCCAATGGCCGTTTTACTAGCAGATGTGGAAGGATTTTATGTTACTGGAATCCAACGCAAATCAAAGAGGTCTGGTTGGAAGATTGATCATCTCAATCAAGGTAAGAATCCATTTGAAGGAGAGGAGCCCGGTTTAGATGAATTAATTTTTCGAGTAGTAGCTAATAAAAAGTTCTACGTGACACATAAATATAAAGAAGCTTGTAAAAATGCGGATTATGTGCTTATTGATGTTCAAACCCCCGTAGACGATAAACAAGTTCCCAGGTATGAATCATTACGAGAAGTGTCGCATAAGATTGGCAGGCATCTAAAAAATGGGGCAACAGTCATTATAGAATCTACTGTTGCTCCAGGAACCACAGATAATATTCTTCAACCAATTATAGAGAAAGAAAGCGGTCTTAAGAGAGGAAAGGATTTTTATTTAGTTTTTTCGTTTGAACGGGTAATGCCCGGAAAATTAATTGAATATATAACAAATTTTCCCCGAGTTATTGGTGGAGGATGTGAAGAAGCAAATGAAAAAGCAAAATTTCTATATAGTAAAGTAGTGAAAAAAGAATTACAGGTTACCGATACGCTTACAGCAGAATTAACCAAATGCATTGAAAATACATATAGAGATGTAAATATTGCTTTTGCTAATGAAATGGCATTAATATGTGAGGATTTTAATAGAAATATTTTTGAAATCGTAGAGTTGATTAATTATAGACATGATAGAATGATGCATTATCCTGGTTCAGGAGTGGGTGGTCATTGTTTAACAAAAGATCCTTGGTTATTAATGTATGGGCATAAAACATATACTGATAAAAAATCAAATCCTAAACTCCTCCCGGAATCCCGATATTTAAATGATTACATGCCTGAACACATGATTGAACTCATGGAATCCAGTATAAAGGAAGCTGGGATGATAATGGATAATTTAAGAATTGCATTATTCGGTGTTTCATATAAAGCGAATACAGATGATACGAGAAACACCCCTTCAGAAAAAATTGTATCAATATTAAAGCAAAGATACCATTCTCATAATATTGAATACATTGCCCATGATCCTTATGTCAAAAAGAGAGATTATAACGCTACAGAATTAACAGATGATTTTTTCCTTGCTGCAACTGGTTCAGACGTGTTAATTTTTGCTACTAATCATAAAGAATATTATGATATTGATCTAAGCAAACTTAAAGATATGGTAAAAACACCTATTATTATTGACGGTCGCAATATTTTTAATAAAAGAGAAATGGAAGCCCTGGGTTTTATTTATCGAAAAGTTGGTGAAGGATCAAAAAAATAACACAACTCAATATTTTATTTAAAAATTTAATAGAATACCAAAATTACGTAAGTATCTTGTCATTTTTGTCATATGAAAATAAGGATAACGTTTAAATACCCTATCGATTTGTTAATTATTAGGGAATAAACAAAGGTATAAATATAAAAAATCATATATTAAATAGGAAAAAAAATGTCAGTTAAATGTGATTTCTGTGGGGGAGTTACTGATAGGTTTCATACAAAATTGATTAAAACCTTAAAATCTTCTAATTTAATTTCAGAGAAATATCCAAATTTATGTGCAGATTGTTTTAAGACGTATTCTAGCGTGAAAAAACTTGAAAGATTTCTTGATGAGAATAATTTGACATGTAACGAATGTGGAAACAAGTTTACTCATTATGAAATTTTATTCGATGGAAACGGCAATACTGCTTATTGTGAATGCAAAAAATGTAATAAAACCTTTAAAGTAGAAATTTCTTCAGATTTCTGTGCAAAGATTAACGAATGTCCTGCAGTTGAGCTAACAACAAGCATTTCTCAGTAAATCGATTTTAATCGATTTTAATTGATAGTAATGTAAAAATAGTAACAAGTTTATATTTTACAATAAAAAAATTACTCTTTTAATGAATAATTGATTTCTAATTATCAATTAACTGTCTATAAAATTCAAGAATATTTTTTTCTTTAAAAAAAATGTCAGGTCTCAAAGATTTAAAAAATGGAATATCTGAAGTAAATTCAGAGATAAAAGCTCTCAATTCTCAAATCAAGGAATTATCAAACATAGTAGTTGAAATGACGAACAAGATTTCTGAAAGTTTAAACGATTCTACAAAAGAAATCAACAATACAAACAACACTATAAGAGAGTCATTAGATAAAGCTACCGAAGCCTTAAAGGATATGACAAACGTCGTTGGTAAAGTGGTAGGAATATTAACGCTAGGTGGTGAAGCTAGAACCTCTCTTATAAAGAGTCTCGGGATCGATAATTTAATTCCTGATTTTTTTAAAAAAAAAGAATAAATCCCACTAGAGCCTTTTACTTTACTCTTGATATTTTTTATTTAAAAAATAAAAAATTGTTATACTTACAACATATACAAGAGTAAAAATTCCCCAAAATAATGTCATTAATGCATCATTTTCAAGGATTCCGCGAATAAAAAACCAAACAAATAAAATCGTTAATAAAAATAATAATCGAATTCTATTAGACCACTTGTCCATTTTAACAATATCTCAAGAGTTTTAATTAATAATTATTAAAATCTTTGATTAAATTAAAACACTAAGGTAAAAAAAAAATTATATAGAAAGAATAGAAATAAATTGAATAAAGTGTTAACTATTAATTATTACATCAATCAAAAAGGATTTGAATAAGAAGATGCCAGATAAATCAAGACCTCCTTCATGTTTTTTATGTTCTAAGAATTATGAAGAAACATTAAACATGCTACATTATTGTATCTGTGATATAGGAATTTGCGATAATTGCATAAATTCCGTGAAGAATAGTGATACTACGTGGATATGTCCAAATTGTAAAGCCGAAAATTCAATTGAAGAAACTAAACTGATACGATCTTAATTTTTATATATTCATGAATTCTTTTTATTTTCAAAAAAATATTATTATCATATTAAAGCCGATGATGATATATAAAAAGATGATTTAAAATTATTAAAAAGGATAAAATCAGAGGAAGGCTGAGGCTTAAAAAGACAATATTTAATGATTATAGCGTAATTGAATCCCAAATTCGTAGAAATCAATTATATCCTTTCACTTTAATTCTCAAAGGTTCATTCATAACGTTAATAATTACATTACTCTTAACTATAACAATTTGTTTTTTAAACTTCTTACTTACGAGTTTTTACTTTTCAAATACAATATTTTTATTAAAATATTGTCTTGGATTAATTTTTTGGGTTTGTATAAGTTCAATACCCTTTATAGGAATCTATTTTATTATCAAGATTCCGATAATATCGTTTCAAATTATGGATTTATTGCATATACCTTTCGAAATAAATATTATAATCTCATTATTTTCTTTTTTCACGATTGCAATCATCGGATTCATATGTAACACCTATATTTTAATCATGTTGATAAAAAATTATTATCTTATTTCAAATGTTAAAGATAAAAATAGAAAAAAGACACAAATTACCTTTTTAATTTCATTAGCATTAGGGGTTATTTTGATTTTCACTTCAGATTTTATATTCTTCCCAATTTATCAAGTATTAATCACTTTATAAAAAAATATATACGTTCCATTTTTAAATAAATTAAATACACATAATTGAAGAAATATCATGTCAAAAGCGAATATTATTTCAAAAGTCATGGAAATTGAAAATTGTAATAAAGATGTATTTCTAAAAGCACTTTATAAACCGGGTATTTGGGAGAAATGTTCACCTGTTAAAAAAATAGAAGTAGAATTTATAGCACCTAATGTATTTAAGAGTGATATTGTTGATGAAGTGAACGTGGTTAAGGTTCCTATTGAATTGAAGGGTGAGTTAGTAATGGATGATAGAGGAGAAGTCCCAAACAAGGGAAGATTGATTGAGGTAAATGTGAGAAACAACAAGGATGTTAAAGATTTAGAAGGTCGTGTAAGAATTAAGGAATTAACACCAAATAAGACGAAGATTGGCATTTTTATAGATAAATTTACCTTGAGTAGTGATTTCATGAACTTGATAGGAAAAAATGCCGCAGAATTAATCCTAAGAACAAAAATTACAGGATTGCTAAATAATCTGGAGAAATATTGTAAAAATAATGATTTAAAGAATCTATTGTAATAGTTTATAGTATGCTATAAACATCTATTCAAAATAATTACTCAAAAAGAATAAATGGGATTATTAATTTTATGCATTATATAGCTCAACACAATCATGTTTAAATAATTTAATTCGAAAATAAAGATCATTGTCTTAAAAAAATTAGACAAAATTAGTTTTTAGAAGAGAAAAATGAATATCTGGATAATGGACAGCAATTCTGGAGTAACACTATTATACAATCCATATAAAGAGTTTTCAGTGAATGAGGACTTGGTTTCGGGTCTTTTAACTGCTCTAAATCAATTTACAGTAGTGGAATTCAAGCAAGGAATAGAATCAATTGAAATGGGAGGATTGAGATGGGTCTATCTTTCGGATGAAATTTCTAATTTGTTATTTATTGCGGCAGATGACAAGTCTGTTAGTTCAGATCTCATAAGCGCAAGATTGAATGTAATTAAACATTCATTTATTGAGGAATATGTGAAGAATGAAGAATATTGGAAAGCACACTGGTTTGGAAATACGGATACCTTTGTGCCATTTAAAAATGTTATTGATGAGTATTATAACCAATGGCTCACCGCCGAAAGGGTTAAGGACATAGCGGAGTTTTTTGATATATTAGGTATTTTTCAACAAATACTAAACTTATTACAAAATGTAATTGAAAACCACTTGACACTAGTAAAAAAAAATACGATATTTACTAAAATTGAAAAAATGTTCGACAATTATGCCAATAATCCATACGTGCAATCTCAAGAAGAATTAAGGAAAATTAATTTTAGCCCAACGTCAGGAGTAAATATAATCAGCATAAATCCTTCAAATTGTGACATGATGATCGTTGAAAAACAAATAATTAATTTAATTAAAAGAATCGTTGATTTGATAAAAGAATATGTTGATCCCGTATCTTTTATAGATTATTTGCGACAAGAAAATGTTTATAATTACATTTTAAATAATTTTACTCTAATAAAGGAACTTGATTTAGATGCGTTCTTACTCCAACTTTTTATCGGGTGAAAATTAGCAGAATAATTATCTTCCTTTTGTATTAATTTACTTTATCACTTCAAGATTAGAGATCAGATTTCTTAAATCTGAGAATCGAAAAAATGCTTAGATTTATTAGATGTTTTTTATTAACCTTATTAATTAAAATGCGATTATTCATTTAATAAAAATGGAAAGCGTTAATATCCCTCTACTTATCATTCTGTTCATTCTTTTTGGATTGATAATCATAAGTTATAGCTTTTCGAAATTGGACTTTGTTGCGATCTCTTTATTATCCTGTTTTATTGCTGCCACGATTACTGCTTTGAATATAGAAGGGAGCGATATAGGATTTTTTATTAATTCGATTGAATGGGAAGCTATTATAATTATTCTTTCAATGAGCATCATAACAAAAATTGCCCAAGATTCGAACATATTAGAATATTTAGCAGTTAAACTATTTAAAATTTCTAGAGGAAATCAGAGAACGTTTTTTTACCTTTTATGCACGATAACGACATTACTAGCTGCGATCATCAGTGATGTTGTTGTCGTTTTAATTCTTGCTCCTGTCGTCATTCGACTCTGTCACTTTTTAAAGATTAGATCCGGATCATATTTACTAGGAATGACGATTTGTATTAATATTGGTTCAATAATAACTCCTTTTTCTTCAGGAGAAAATATTATAATATCCACAGCATTTAATCTAGATACAGGATTTTTTATATTTTATTTTTGGGCATTTTCATTTTTTTTATTATTTCTTACGATATTTTTATTGGATAGAAAAATCATAGGAAAGGAACCAAAAATCGAAGAACAACAAAAAAAAGTAGTTTTGGAGTTAATAGATGCGGATATAATGATAAAAAACAAGAAAATTTTTTATTTTAATGCTATAGCTATTATTATTACCATTGTCTTATTCGTAATTCTTCCGTGGTTATATTTGACAGCTGCAATATCCGCTTTAATCATGGTTCTTGTAAATAGAAAGTATACTAAGACAAAAATGAGCGACATGTTGCGAGATATAGAATGGGAGATCATTTTCTTTTTCATAGCGCTTTATGTTTTAATAGGTTGCCTCATAAAAGCAGGTTTTCAAGAAATTTTTAATGGGATTCCTTTTAATTCATTTGATATTTTTTTAGTAGCAGTTTTTATCCTTTTAATAGTTAGTGGGCTTTCAGGTTTTGTAGCTAATACTCCAACTGCCTTAATTTTTATTCCTATTATAGAATCATTAATTAATAAATGGGGATTTTCCCCAATCCCTCTCCTTTTTGCATTAATAATTGGAATTAACCTTGGAGGTAATTTTTTACCCCAGGGTGCAGCCTGTGATATGATGACCTTAAAAATAGCTCAAAATAGTGGAGTAGAGAACTTAAATATCAAACGATTGGGTAAAAATGGGGCACTTTTTGCTGGTGTACACATCGGGGTCTCAATAATCTTTTTAATAATTTTAACTATATTATTTGGATAAAAATATATTATTAAATTACTGATAACTAATCCATTTTTCCTCTAAATTTGAATCGTTAAGTACTTCAATGAGGTAGTTTGTGAAATCTTCTCCTGTAGAACCATCAGGTCTCCCTGTAATTTTGATTCTTTTTTCAAAAATAGCACAAATATCAAGTGCTTTATCTAACTTTTGTGATAGATTAATAAAACCAATGTGGTTTAGCAATAATGCTGCTGCTTTAATCATACTTGAAGGATCTGCATATTTCACTCTTCCTTCTTCAACCATACGAGGTGCAGAACCATGAATGGCCTCAAACATTGCATATCTCTTTCCTATATTAGCACTACCTGCAGTTCCAACTCCACCTTGTATCTGAGCAGCCTCATCAGTAATGATATCACCATAAAGGTTAGGAGCTACTAATACTCTAAATTGATTCTGACGAGCAGGATCAATCAATTTAGCAGTAATGATATCAATGTACCAGTCATCCCATTCAACTTCTGGATATTCTTCAGCAATTTTCTCTGCTATTGCGAGAAATTTACCATCGGTGGTCTTTATCACATTAGCTTTTGTAACAACGGTTACTTTATTGATATGATTATTTTTAGCATAATCAAAAGCTAAGCGAATAATACGTTCCGCACCTTGAGTCGTGATCACCTTGAAATCCACTGAAAGCTCATCCGTAACATTCAAACCTTTAGAGCCTAAAACATAAGAACCCTCAGTATTTTCACGAAAGAACATCCAATCAATTTTTTTATCGGGAACTTTAACTGGGCGAACATTTGCAAATAGATCTAATTCCCGACGCATTGAAACATTAGCACTTTCAATGTTAGGCCATTTATCCCCTTTTCTGGGAGTAGTGGTGGGGCCTTTTAATAAAACATGACATTGTTTAATTTCTTCAAGAACATCATCGGGTAAGGCTTTCATTACTTTTGCCCTATTCTCAATAGTCAAGCCTTCAACTATTTTAAATTGAACTTTACCATTTTTTAAATGATCTTCTAGGAGAAATTCTAGTATTTTTTTTGCATGTTTGGATATTTCTGGACCTATTCCATCACCATATATTATTCCAATTATAATAGGATTAAGTTTTGAGTAGTCAATCCAATCCTCTCCTTTAGAAAGTCTATCAACTCGTTCTAATTGTTCAATTAAAATTTCTTCAAAATGTTTCTTTGCGATTTCTATTTCTTTTTTCATCGAAATAAACCAAAAAAATTAATTTAGGTTGGTTTGTATAATTATTGATAAGCTCATTTGAATAAATTTTTTTCTATATCAAAAAAAGAGCTAAATTACTTATTATTAAAATGAAAAAATATATTAAAAGATTAGACATTTTGAAGGTACTCATCTATGGCTTCAGCAGCTCTTTTTCCAGCACCCATCGCGGATATAACAGTTGCGCTTCCCGTTACTATATCTCCACCAGCAAAAATATCATCAATATTGGTTTGACCCTTTTCATTAGTTTCAATGTATCTCCATTTATTAAGTTTTAATTCTGGAATAGATTTTGTCAAAATAGGATTTGCATTTGCTCCTATAGCTAAAATAACCGTATCTGTCTCAATAATATGTTCTGAATTTTCAATTGGAATGGGCCGTCTCCTGCCTGAAGCATCTGGTTCTCCAAGTTTCATCGAGACAACCTCCATTTCTTTAACATTATCATTTTCATCACCAATTAATCTTACAGGATTTGTTAAAAAACGGAAATCAATACCTTCTTCTTTTCCATGATGATATTCTTCGATTCTTGCAGGCATTTCTGCTTCTGATCTCCTGTATACTAGGATAACTTTTTCGGCACCTAATCTTAGAGCCGTTCTAGCAGAGTCCATTGCAACATTACCACCTCCGACTACAGTAACAATTTTTCCAACGTTTATTGGTGTATCATATTCAGGAAATCTATATGCTTTCATTAAATTTGACCTCGTGAGGAATTCATTAGCAGTTAAGACCCCGTTTAAATTAAGTCCTGGAATTTTAAGAAACATAGGAAGTCCGGCACCAACACCAACAAAAAATGCTTTAAACCCCATCTCTCTCAAATCTTCTATAGTTAAGGTTTTACCAATAATCGAGTTATAATGTATTTTCACGTCTATCAATTTCAGAGTTTCAATTTCAGCTTTTACAATTTCTTTTGGTAACCTAAATTCAGGAATACCATAAACTAGTACACCTCCTCCCGCATGAAAAGCTTCAAAGATAGTAACATCATATCCTCTCATGGCAAGTTCTCCAGCACATGTTAATCCCGCAGGACCGGAACCAATAATCGCAACTTTTTTACTGTTTGGAGGTCTACAATCAGGGCATTCTTTAAGTTGATTTTCTCGTTCCCAATCAGCAATATATCTTTCTAAATATCCAATGGAAATGGGTTCTCCGAGATTGTTTAGCAAGCAAGTTTTTTCACATTGAATCTCTTGAGGGCATACCCTTCCACATATAGCGGGCAACAAGTTATAATTTTTGACAATATGAATCGCATCAATATTTTTTTTTAACTTTATTTGTCTGATGAATCCTGGTATGTCTATATTTACAGGACAACCAGTTACACATAGAGGTCTTCCACACTGTAAGCATCGCTGGCTTTCTTTAAGTGCCATTTCTGCAGTTAATCCATAAGGAACCTCATTAAAATTATGAATACGCTCGTTGGGATCTTGTTCGATCATTTTAGGTCGTCGAGACTCTTTATAAGTTTTTTGTTTCGATTTAGAAATCTTAGAAAGTGAAATGAAGCTTTTATGATCTTCTTTTATTTCTTTCTTTTCAATTAAATCAAGGTCCAAAGCCTTTTTAAAGAGTTCAGCACCTTTTTCGGTTCTTATTATTACAGTTGACCACCCTGATTCTGAACCAATAGACCCTACTGAAATGTCTGCTTGTTCTGCTGTTAAATCATCACAGAAGAAGCATCCCAACCTGCCGTATTTTTTAATTTTTTTGAGAGGGATATCAATTGAAGAACCATCCTTATTATAGAGATAAAATCGCCCTTTATCTATATCCATTTTCTTTATATCAGTAGGTGGTGTTTGAAATTCGTTTTCTAAAAGTTCAAGAATATCTTTATAATTAAAAGATTCCATGCAAAATAATCCGATTTTAAATGAAATATTCTCATAAAATGGTTTATTCAATGGATAAAAGGATATTTTTTTAATTGCTTCCATCATGCAAGGTGTTCCAACCACTGCAATATTATTAAATTCTTTTGAACGATTTAAAATCTTCAATGAAGGTGAATTACTATATTTAGTTCCGGAAGTTTTCAATAAATCAACTTCATTACTTATGAAAACAGGTAAGGGATCATGTGGATTGCTAGATTCACTTACTGCTAGTGCACCATCTATTAATCCCTCCCGAAAAGCTGTTTTAAGAAGTGTGGTAACAATACCTCCATCCTGAGCTACCCTTTGTATTTGAGAATCTTGAGTTTGAGCTGAATAAACCTCCAAATAGTGATTTAATGAATAAGAGATTTTTGTAGAAATATTTTCAGTTCCATTAGAATTTTTTAATGAATGTGGGAAAAAAGATCGTGGACAACACGCAAAACATGTTCCGCAACTTATACATTTATCTTCATTAATTTCAAAAGTTCCTTCTAAATAATTAATGGCATTAACAGGGCAAATTGATACACATAATCCACAGCCACAACACAAATTTTTATCCCTGATTATTGAAACATTAGGAAATACTCCTTCAATTTTATTTTCACTGATTATTTTCTGGAAAAATCGTGAATTTTCCCCAATAAACTCTAATAATCCTAATTCTTTTAAATATTCAATATTATATTCTATGTCTTTTTCTGAAATACCCGTTTCTGCCTTTAATTTATTAATATCTATTGAATTTAACTGCTTAATTTTGTTTAAAAGGTTTAATCTAGCATTTTCTGCACGGGTTAATGATTGAATATAGTCATTTAATTCAGATTCAGTATATTTTCCAGCTCTTATAATTTTCTCCTTATTATATTCTAATATTTTTAATAATGTTGATCCTTGTTCCATTTTACTAAACCTCGTTTTTTGATTCTTCATATTCCTTACAATAACAATCCATGCATTCTTCTTCCTGTTCTTTGAATCTATTTGCTCGTTTTAGGAGATTATCAAAATCAACAATATGGCCATCTACATCAGGTCCATCGACACAAGCAAAGAAAACTTCCCCGTCCATTGTCGAAAATCGACAACCCCCACACATTCCAGTTCCATCTATCATTATTGTATTTAACGAAACATAAGTTTTTACTTTAGGTAAATCCCCCAAACCATTAGTTGTAAGGGTAACAAACTTCATCATTATCAAAGGTCCTATGGCTATGACGAACTCAATCTTTTCTTTTTGGATAATTTCTTTTAAAGGTTCTGTCACCACACCCTTTCTTCCTTCAGTTCCATCATCAGTACATATTATGAGTTCATCACTCACGGCCGCCATTTTTTCTCTCCAGAACAATAAATCAGTATTTCTTGCACCTATAATCGTTATTATCTTATTCCCTGCTTCTTTTAATTCCTTTGCTTGAGGATAACATGGAGCAATCCCAACTCCCCCTCCAATTATAACAATTGGATTTTGGAATTTATCAACATGTATTGCATTTCCTAAGGGACCGACAACATCCAAAAGCTCATCTCCTTCATTTTGATGAGACAATAATTTAGTGCTTTTTCCTACTATTTGAAAAACAATTGTTATTGTACCCTTAGTTCGATCATAATCCGCAACAGTTAGTGGAAATCGTTCTCCTGTTTCATTAATTCGTATTAGTATGAAATTTCCAGCGTGAGCTTTTTTTGCTATCAAAGCAGCTTCTATATCCATTTCCATTAGCGTTCCGCTATTTCCCAGTTCTTTTTTTTTAACAATCTTGTATGGCATTTTTATTACATTAATTCAGTAGTAGTTTTTATATCAAAATATACTGTAAAATAATTATTTTGCTATTTTTTTTCTTAAGCGATTCAGTTATAAATATAAGAATTTTTAAATTTTTCTCACATTTTTTATGCACTTTCTTGAATAAATTATTTTTAAAAATTATATTTCAAAAATAATGCTATAAAATAAGATGGAAGTTGATAATTTTTAAATTAAAATAATATCACTCAATTTTTAATTAAGATGTTATTATTAAGTAACTTTAAAACAACATCTATTATTTTATTAATTAATATTAGAGTGGTTTATAGAGTAGTTTCGAATGGATACAATTGTTGTTTTAGATTTCGGTGGTCAATATTGTCATTTAATAGCCCGTAGAATAAGAGATTTAGGTGTGTATTCAGAAATATTACCTTTTGATGTAGATAAGAGTAAAATAAATAACCTTGATCTAAAAGGAATAATTCTTTCTGGGGGTCCAAGTAGCGTATATGACCAAGATAGCCCGAAATTGTCAAATTGGTTCTTTGAATTTATTTCTAAAGAAAAAATTCCAATTTTAGGCATATGTTATGGACATCATTTAATAATGCATCAAATAGGAGGAATTATTGAACCACATGACAATAAAGAATACGGAAAAACAGAATTAGAAATCATTGAATCACATCTGTTACTAGATGATCTAGATAGAGTTGAAGTTGTATGGATGTCACATGGAGATCAAGTAAAAAAGCTTCCTGATGGTTTTAAAATCTTAGCAAAGACAGAAACTTGTCCTATTGCTGCGTATGGTAGCATTGAGAGAAAGATTTTTGGAGTTCAATTTCATCCAGAAGTCGTGCATACAATAAAAGGAAATCAAGTTTTGGATAATTTCATTACTAAAATTGCTAAAGCTAAAAAAGAATGGAAATTGGAGGATTGGATTGAACGCTCTATCAAACAAATTAAGCAAGAAATAGGATCTGATAACAGGGTCATCTTAGGATTAAGTGGAGGTGTTGATTCATCTGTAACTGCTATTTTACTCCATAAAGCTATTGGTGAGAGACTTCACTGTATCTTTGTGAATAATGGTTTATTGCGGAAAAATGAAGATAAGCAAGTTCAAGAAACTTTTAAAGACAAACTTGGTTTTAAGAATTTTCATTATGTTGATGCTGAAAACCTTTTTCTTGAAAAATTAAAAGGAGTAGAAGATCCTGAAGAAAAACGCAGGATTATTGGTCATACATTCATAGAAGTTTTCGAAAACAAGACATTGGAACTTGAAAAAGAACATCCAGACATTAAATACTTGGCACAAGGTACCATATATCCAGATAGAGTGGAAACTGCTGCTACGAGTAAAGCATCTGCAAAAATAAAGTCTCATCATAATCTCACTTTACCTGATGACATGAAATTAAAAATAATAGAACCCCTCAAGGATTTATATAAAGATGAAGTGAGAAAAATAGGATTAAAATTAGGGCTTGACAGTGAATTAATCGAGCGCCATCCATTCCCCGGACCAGGTCTTGCCGTAAGGTGTCTTGGGGCCGTGGAAAAAGAGAGATTAGAGACATTAAAAGATGCTGATCATATTTTAATTGAAGAAATACGAAAAGCCGGAATATATAATGATCTTTGGCAAATTTTCTGCGTTTTTTTACCAGTTAAAACCGTTGGAATCATGGGAGATTATCGAACATATGAATATATATGCGCAATCCGTGGTGTTGAGTCAAGAGACGCGATGACAGCGAATTTTGCTAAACTTGATTGGGATCTTTTGGAAAGGATAGGAACGAGGATAATTAATGAAGTTAAAGGTTTTAATAGGGTTGTGTATGATATCTCAAATAAACCACCAAGTACTATCGAATATGAATAATAATGGCTAAAAAAGAAATTCTAAGGGTAAAGGGAAACATTAAAGAGATGTATGCTAAACTCAGTAAACCATATGCTATTATTGAAGAAAAATTTGAAAAAAAGATTAGAGAAAGATCTTTAAAACTACTAAACCTTCAAGAAGGAGAAAAAGTTCTTGAAATTGGATTTGGAACGGGAGTTTCCTTAATTGAAATACAAAAAGCAGTAGGAGACTCTGGGAAAGTACATGGCATTGATTTAACACCCGAAATGATTGAAATAACTAGAGCAAGATTAACACGAATAAATCTATTGGATAAAATAGAATTGGCTGAAGGTGATGCGAGAACTTTACCTTATCCAGATAAATTTTTTGATGTTGTATATTTATCAAGCACCTTGGAACTATTTGATACCCCCGATATTCCTATTGTTCTCTCAGAAATTAAAAGAGTGTTGAAATCCTCAGGAAGATTAGGGGTGGTGAGTATTTCAAAGGAAAACCATGAATCATCAATATTAATTAAAATTTATGAATGGTTTCACCAAAATTTCACTAGATATGCAAGTTGCAGGCCAATTTATGTAGAAGATTCCGTCAAATCTGCTGATTTTAAGATAATTAAATCTGAAGAATTAATGATGGGTGGTATGTTTCCTATGAAAATTATAGTTGCTAAACTAATATAATACTAATTAATACAAATGGATTAATGCAAAAATTGCACTTAATTATAAATAACATTTAATCCATTCCACAATGTATTTAAGGTTGTTTTAAAAGTTGGAGAAATTAATTGAGTGATTTCTTGGAGAGACAGTCGTTAGATAGAAAATTTACGACTAAAAAGATTGCAACAGCAGCAATCTTTATTGGAATAGGATTAATTTTAAGTTATTTAAATCCTTTTGCTTACTTTCTAATATTTAATACTAAAATTAATCCTTTTGTTCATATGATTAATGCTATAACAGGTGTCTTAATTGGTTTGTTATTCTCTACCATTACTGCGACCGGAATAGCTATTTTCCGTCCTATCTTAAATATAGGAACAATCCACGCTTTTCATGGAGGTATACCTGGAGCAATTGTTGTAGGAATAGTTGCTTTTTTAATTAAAAAGAAAAATCCTAAATATATCAATTATGCTGCTTTTTTTGAACCTTTAGGAACAATTTTAATAGGTGGATCAATTGCATGGATAATTGAACTGGGGGGATTAAATCCAGAAGGAATATTTTATTATTGGGGATTATTTGCAGGGAGTTGTGTCCCAGGTAGTATAATTGGATTCATTATTTTAGGAATCTTAAAAAATGGAGGAATAACATGGGAAGATTTCAATTAAATATAATTAATTTTAATATATAATGGAAGTTTGGAAACATAATGATTATCGAAATTGTATCGGACGCTACACACTAATATATGGAGAAGTTAATACGGGAAAAACTTTTTATACTGCAAAGTTTGTCGAATTTTTAATTGAATCAGGTTTTAATCCAAAAGACATTAGTATTTTAGATTTTGCACCAAGATATGAAGAATTAAAAAAATTAAAAATTGGTGGGAAGTTAAAAGATTTTTATAAGAATATTTTATTATGTAATATAATAAATTTAAAAGGTGAAATAATACCACCACGCTTAACTGCACGTAATAAAAATGAACTTCAGAAATTTGCACGTCAAAATTATATAAAAACTTTAGAGGCTATTGAAAAATTTAACAAAAATCATACTAATGTCTTGATTATAAATGATATTTCCATTTATTTACAATTTGGAAATAAAAAATATTTATTAAATACAATTAAAAAATCTCAAACATTTTTTGGAAATTCTTACTTTGGGAAATCAATAAAGAGCAATTATTTTTCTTTTTTTTTTAATTATAAGGAGAGTCGAAAAGTTAAATATCTAATTAAAAAATTGGATAGAACCATTAAATTATAGTTTCATAGATTTTTATTCTCTTATCAGAATTATCTGTAAATTTCTTAATAAAATTTTTTTCTTGTAATTTTTTGAGAGAATAGGCGATTGTCCTTTTAGGTAATAAGGTTTTCTTTATAATTTCGCTTTGTTTCAATGGACCCTTATGCTTTAAAAGATATAATATAAATTTACTTGAAGGAGATAATGAAATTAATTCTTTTTTATCAATATAATCATCAATCGAATACATGTCACTAACAATCATTTAATCACCTATTGATATAGAGTTATAGGGCTTTTTAATTCTTTACATTTATAAAAAATAAGAATGATCTATTATAATCTGTGAATTTTATAAGTTTAAACAATGATTTGGATTCAGGTTTCAGATTTAATTCTTTTCTTGGTTAAAGTTTCAATTTGAAACTTTTTATATATTAAAAAATAAAATACATTTTTAGTAGAGAATATTAAAAGTGACCACATCCCAAACATTTGCTATCTAAAAATGCCTCACATTCTTTACATATATTCCCACATTTACTTTCTTGGCTAACATTACTAAATAAATTTAACGGAAAAAATTTCGGCATATTAAAACTTGATAAAAACAAGACCTCTGTATGTAATACACCTTTTTTATTTGATGGACCACAATGATTCAAATAATTTTGTAAAACATCTAAATTTTGACCCACTATACCTAAAATTAAGTTATATCTTCCGGAAAGTTGAGCTAATAAAAATACACGAGGACAATTCATGTATTCTTTAGTTATAATTTTAATTTTCTCAAAGTTTTCCAATTCCATTAAGAGTATAGCAGCAGTATAGTTTAAATTTTTAATACTAAGATTGCCTTGGATTTTTAACAACTTTGATTCTTCCATTTTTGTTATTCTCTTTCGAATTCCAGTATGACTCATTGATTCATCATTTTTTTTCATAACCTGATCTGCAAGGGTTTGAAGATTTTCTCTTCCATTATTAAAAAGAACTTTAATAATTTGTTTGTCAATATTATCTAAAACCATAATATCATTTAATTAATGTTTGAATATAAATAGGATTCGTTATTTTTTACATTTTAATTCTGACCTTAAAATTTGTTTAAATTCAATTCTAAATTGATATTTGATATAAAAACAAATTAAATTAAGAAATTGAGAAAATATTTGTTTAAAATTTATTAATTTTATTGAGTTAAAACATTGGTTATATAAGTGCAATTAAATAATCATAAAAGATTTTATAAGATTAATCTTAAATTTGATACTAAT
The DNA here is from genome assembly GCA_048938445.1 of Promethearchaeota archaeon. Classification (GTDB taxonomy): domain Archaea; phylum Asgardarchaeota; class Lokiarchaeia; order Sigyniarchaeales; family SOKP01; genus FT1-020. Next base: position 30,948 of record JBHLME010000038.1, read on the forward strand.
GATAATAAACTCAAGATTTAATAATATATTAAAAATTGAATAACTTTCTCAGATAGAAATCTATGAGACGTGTATATTTAGATTATGCTGCAACTACTCCAATGGATCCTGAGGTTATTAGTGAAATTGATAAACATTTGAGAGAGACTTATGGAAATGCCTCCAGCTTGCATGGTGATGGTCAGATTGCACATCAATTATTAGAAAAATGTCGTCAAAAAATTGCGCAATTCTTAAATGCAAATGAAGATGAAATAGTTTTTACTTCATCAGGTACAGAATCAAATAATCTCGCTTTAAAGGGTATAGCCTATAAGAATAGAGAACGAGGGAACCATATAATTACTTCTAAAATTGAACATCATTCCGTCCTACATACATGTCAATATTTAGAAAAAATTGGTTTTAAAGTTTCATATGTTAATGTTGATAAAGATGGATTAATTGATTTAAAAGAATTAGAAGAAAACATTACTGACAAAACAATTTTAATATCAGTCATGTTTGCAAACAACGAAATAGGGACAATAGAACCAATTAAAGAGATCGGACAAATTGCTAAAAAACATAATGTTCTTTTTCATACAGATGCCGTACAAGCATTTGGAAAAATACCTATAGATGTTGAGGATTTAAATATTGATTTACTTTCAGCTAGTGGACACAAAATTTACGGACCTAAAGGTGTAGGAATGCTTTATGTGAGGGGAGGGGGTAAAAAGAAAGGTATGGGGAAATATATTGAACCTATTTTACATGGAGGAGGTCATGAAAAAGGATTAAGGTCAAGTACGGAAAATATCCCTGGAATTGTGGGATTTACCAAGGCCGTAGAGTTATGTCAACACAATATGGAAATTGAAAGTTCCAAATTAATAAACTTTCGAGATAAAATTATTTCTAAATTCACCAGTGAAATTGATGATGTCTATTTAAATGGGCATCCTACTAAAAGATTACCTAATAATGTAAATTTAGGATTTAGATATATTGAAGGAGAATCCATCCTTTTAAGTTTAGATATAGAAGGAATTTCAGTATCAACAGGTTCCGCATGTTCTTCAAAATCTTTGGAAGCGTCACATGTGTTATTAGCCATTGGTCAAAAACCAGAAGAAGCCCATGGATCAATTAGAATCACTATGGGACGTTTTACCACGGAAGATGACATAAAATATTTGTTTGAAACATTACCAGGTATTATTATTCGATTACGAAGTATGTCTCCTCTTAAAAAGGGAAAGAAATATTTATTGAACGATTCAAATTTACATTGCGATAATTAAAAATTTATTCAACAAAAAATAGTAATTAACGATAAAAAAATGTATTCGGAAAAGGTAATGGAACATTTTAAAAATCCAAGAAATATGGGGGAAATGAAAGATGCTGATAGCATAGGAGAAGTTGGCAACCCAGTATGTGGTGACCTCATGTATATCTATATAAAAGTGAAGGATAATATCATAGAGGATATTAGTTTTCAAACTTTTGGATGTGGGGCTGCAATAGCTACTTCTTCGATGATTACAGAACTAGCTAAAGGAAAAACGTTAGAAGAAGGCATAAAAATAACAAGAAAAGATGTTGCTGACGCGTTAGATGGATTACCTCCTATCAAAATGCATTGTAGTAACCTAGCAGCAGATGGTTTACATAAAGCTATAGAAAATTATTATTCCAAAAATAAAGGAAATAATCAATCTTGAATGGTAATGAGAATTTTTTGGGCCTAATTATCTTAAATTCAAATTATATATAATTTAAAGCATTTTCTAAGCATTCTCTAATTTTTTTCACTGGTTCAATACCGACAGAAATTCTCATTAAGTAGAAATTTAATCCCATTTTTTCAAGAAATTCTTTTGAATCATTATAATGAGCCATAATTACATATGGACTTAATAAGGTCTTCTCAGAACCTAAACTTGGACCTTTTAATATGGG
>JBHLME010000038.1:32994-34890 GCA_048938445.1 Promethearchaeota archaeon
TCATGTGCAATTTTAACTATTTTTTCTAAATCTATTAACTGAAGTAATGGATTAGATGGAAACTCTAAAATGACTCCAGCAGTATCTTTATCAATTGAAAGTTTTAATTGATTCTCAAAATCCTTTGTTATGAAAAGAGTATCTTTAAGATTGTAATTTTTAGGCCATTTTTCTAAAATCCGAATAGTGTCTACATATAAAGATCCTAAAGCAATAAAACGCGATTTTTTTGGAGAAATTAATGTATAGACTGCAAAAAATACTGCAGCCATTCCGGAAGGAAATAAAAAACAATTATCTGAATATGTTAATTCTAATTTTGAGAGCTTGACTTTCAACTGCTCTCTTCGTTGTAGATACATTTGTTCACTTGAAGATTTCTTAGAGAATATTTTACGAGAGCTAGGAATCAGCCCTGTATGTCTTCTTAAAAGAGTTAAATCTGGAATTTTCTTATTATAAAAAAGAAGTAGTCCAATATCATTTACCTTATCATGTATAATGAGTATATCAATAATATTGTAATATTCAATAAAATTTTGTGAAGGATCTTTAAGAATCGTTATTAATACTTGATTATCAGTTTTAAGTTCTGGTTTAAAATTTTCATCATTAGTAATAATTATATCTGCTTTATCAACCCTGGTTTTACTAATTATTCCTGGAAATCTATTTGAAAAATATTTAAAAAATTTGTCAACTAACCCATTATTATCTGATATTCTGATTCCAACTTTAAAGTAATAATTTAATACTAAAAAGATAGCAGATTCAAAACTATGGCAAGATAAAACATCGATAGCATTAAATTTCTTTTTATATAAATTTTCTATTTTTTTGACAAAAGGATGTGTAACAAATCGAGGGTAACCTCGATTCATAATTATTTTTTGCTCTTCATAATTAATTACATCATCAAATTTTGGAAAAATTGCTGAAATCCCATGTAAACCACCAATGGGTTTTGCTATTTTTAAAATTGCTTCAGAATTTTTTATCTTCATATCATTTAAATTCTCCTAAAATTTTGATAACCTTAGTAATATCATCGAGATTATTGTAATAATTAAAAGCAAATCTTAGCAAATTTTTTTTTCTCGAACCGGGATAATTTCTTAAAGAAATGTAAATATTGTTTGATAATAATTTATTATATATCATTTCAGCTCTCTCATTTTCAATACTTACTATTCCAGAACGGTTTTTTAATGTTATAGGAGATATTATTTTTAAATCTAAGTTTTGGATTTGATTTATAAATTCGGAACTAAGGAAAATAATCCTATTTTTAATATTTTCAACACCATCTTTTATGTTTCCTTTGCCGATATCCTTAATTAAAGATAAACCCCCTTTAAACGCCATTAATGCTGGAAAATTTGGAGTCCCCCCTAATCCATCTAATGATCTCGTTTTTTTTATAATATTCATATTTTCGTTGTTCATAGAAAAAGCATTAGATACGCTAAGCCAGCTTGAAAAAGGTAAATCTGCATTAATTATATGCTTATCATTTATATATAGAATTCCAATTCCATACCCGGAACAAGCCCATTTAAGACCTGATGCAACTAACATGTCAATATTTTGATTCTTTACATCTAATGGAAAAGCCCCAAATGATTGAGTAGCGTTAATAAGGTTCATGATATTAAACTTTTTGCAAAGCTTTCCTAATTCATCTAAATCTTGTCTGAATCCTGTTAAATATTGAACATGACTATGAATCAAATATTTAGAATCTGATGTGACTTTTTTTTCAATATCTAAAAGGCTATATGAATTATCTTGTTGAACTTCGATTTTTTTAGTTTTGAATCCTAATGATTTAAAAATATGAATTGAACTAGGAAATTCCCCAGTTGGATATAAAATTTCGCCCTTTTTTAATAAACG